>JBBTRJ010000029.1:0-20382 GCA_038065215.1 Patescibacteria group bacterium | reverse complement strand
AAATCAAAATGAAACCTTATCTTTCGGTTATAATTCCCGCCTATAATGAAGCCAAGCGCTTGCCGCTCACTTTAATTGATATTGATAAACATCTTAAAAATGCTGATTTTTCTTATGAGATTATTGTTGTTAATGACGGCTCAAAAGACGCGACAGATGAAATTGTTGAAAGATTTTCCCATTTGATTGAAAATTTAAAATTAATAAATCAAGAAAATACCGGCAAGGGCGGCGCGGTAAAAAGGGGAATGTTGGAAGCCAAAGGGAAAATCAGATTATTTATGGATGCGGATAATTCGACATCGATTGATCAATTTAATAAGATGATTCCGCATTTCGATAATGGCTATAGCGTTGTGATTGCATCGCGCGATATTGAAGGATCTCAGCTTATTCCTCCTCAGCCGTGGCATAAAAGAATAGCCGGAAATATGGGTAATATATTTATTCAAATTCTTCTTTTGCCCGGAATGTGGGACACCCAATGCGGATTCAAGGCTTTTACGGAAGAAGCGGCGGAAAAAATTTTCCCGCTGATAAAAATCAATAAATGGGGATTTGATGTAGAGGTGCTGGCTTTAGCAAAGAAAATAGAGTATAAAATAAAAGAAATTCCGGTGGTTTGGATAAATAATCCGTTTTCTGGCGTCAAAACATCGGCCTATTTGCAGGTTTTATGGGAAGTAGTTAAAATACGATATTGGTTAATAATGAGAAAATATAAAATATAAAATAAAATAAAAAATAAAAAATAAAATTTATGCAACATTATTTAACAAAAGAAAAACTTGAAGAATTAAAAAAAGAGGCGGAACATTTGAAAAAAGATGTTCGAAATGAAATTGCCGAGCGTCTTAAACGCGCTAAAGAATATGGCGATCTGTCGGAAAATGCCGAATATTCAGAAGCTAAAGAAGAGCAATCGCGCATTGAAAGCCGTATTTTTGAATTAGAAGATATTTTAAGAAATGCCAGTATTATTAAAATAGCCGGCGGAAAAGATATCGTTTTAATCGGGTCAACAATTGAAGTTAAAAAATTAGGGAAAGGAATGGATAAAACTTTAAAATACACCATAGTCGGATCAAATGAAGCCAAACCCGAGGAAAATTTAATTTCCAACGAATCTCCTTTGGGTAAAGCATTTTTAGATAAGAAAAAAGGCGATGCCGTTGAAATCGAAACTCCCGGTGGAAAAGTGGAATATAAGATAATGAAGATTGAGTAATATGAATTTAAAAACAAATTTTAAAATATAATATTATTTATTTATGAATACGATTACTATTCCCAAAACAGAATATTCAAAATTAAAACGTCAGGCTGAAGCTTATAAGAAATTATCCAGCCGTTTTTTTGAATCTATTGTGAAAGATCCTATTGGTGAAGTTGTTAATGATTTCCGCAAAACAAATTTATATGCGGAAGAATTTTTGTCAGATATGGAAGACGGTCTTAGAAAATCTTCTTGCGCTAAAAAATGAAATTAAAATCATTAAGAAGGGACATTATTGAATATATTATTGTTAATAAGCTTGGCAAGAAATGGGATAAAGCGAGCGGTTTATTTAACAATAATATTCGTTATCCATCGCTTGAAGTTGAACTTTTAGAGCCGCATTGACGAGGAATTTATTCTTTCAGAATAGATAAAAAATATAGAGCATTATTTTTTATCGTTAACGGGGTTGCTGAAGTGTTTAAAATTACAAATCATTATAAAAAATAAGTATGATAGAAGATCTTATTCAAGAGCGAAGGAAAAAATTAAATAAATTTATTACAGCTGGCGTTAATCCTTATCCGGAAAAATCAAAGCGGACGCATAAAATTTTTGAAGCGCTAACGGGTTTTTTATCTTTGTCAAAATCGCGCAAAAAAGTTTTTATTTGTGGCCGGATTTTTGGGATGAGGGTGATGGGAAATATTTCTTTTTATGATTTAAGGGATGAAAGCGGAAAAATCCAGGGAGTTTTAAAGAAAGATAATTTAAAAGATTTTACTTTATTTAAAGAAAATTTAGACATCGGAGATTTTATTGAAGCCGGCGGAATTTTATTTGCGACAAAAACCGGTGAAAAAAGCATTGAGATAAAAAGTTTGAAACTTTTAGTAAAATCTTTAAGACCATTGCCTTCTCAATGGCATGGGTTGGAAAATATTGAAACGCGTTTGAGAAAAAGATATTTAGACATTTTAATGGATTCTGAAGTTTATAATCTTTTTGTTAAAAAAAATATTTTTTGGCAAACACTTCGCGATAATCTTAAAAAAACAGGATTTTTAGAAGTGGAAACTCCTGTATTGGAAACTACGCCCGGCGGAGCGGATGCCGAGCCGTTTATTACGCATCACAATGCTTTAGATCATAATTTTTATTTGAGAATTTCTTTGGAAATCGCTTTAAAAAAAATGTTAGTTGCCGGATATGAAAAAGTTTTTGAAATCGGCAGGATTTTCAGGAATGAGGGAATCAGCGCCGAACATTTGCAGGATTATACCCAGCTTGAATTTTATTGGGCTTATGAAAATATGGATATTTTGATGAAATTTGCCGAAAAAATGTATAAAGATGTTATTAAAAAAACTTGCGGAAAATTGGAAACTTTTTGGCAAGGCAATAAAATAAATTGGGGCAAGAAATGGCCGAAAATTGAATATTCAAAAATTTTTAAAGAAAAAATCGGTTTTGATTTTCAGCAAGCGAACCGCGATGAATTGTTTAAAAAAGCCAAAGACGCCGGCCTTAAGCCGGATCCGTTTTTAGGTAAAGGCAGATTGATTGATTTACTTTTTAAAAAACTTATAAGACCGGGTTTGATTCAACCGATTTTACTTGTTAATCCTCCGGCCGATATTGAACCATTAGCAAAAAGGCAGGAAAGAAATAAAGATTTAGTTTGCCGTTTTCAGGTGATTGCTTGCGGAACAGAATTAGGCAAAGGATTTTCCGAAGCCAATGACCCGATTGACCAAAGAAAGCGTTTTGAAGAACAAATGGCGCTTCGCGAGAAAGGAGATAAAGAAGCCCAGCGTTTGGATGAAGATTTTTTGGAAGCCTTAGAATACGGTATGCCACCAGCCGTCGGATTCGGCGTTTCCGAGCGCTTGTTTGCAATTTTAATGGATAAACCAATAAGAGAAACCACAATCTTCCCGTTAATGAGGCCGGAGAAGGAATAAAAATTTTATGAATAAAAAAATACTTAAAAATCCGCCTTTGGTGGATTTTTGTTTTAACGTAATAAATAATTTATAAAATAATTCTACGCTTCACTGATTGCTTTTTTGATGGCTTCTTTGAGCTCGTCGATAGCGGGTTCTTTTTGAGAAATTTTTGGCGCCTGTTCTTTTTTAACGGGCATTTCAATATTTTTTAATGATTCAAGAGATATGCCGGTTTTTGTTTCTATTTTTGGAGTTTGTTCTGTCGGAATTTTCGGAGTTGGAATAGCTGATTTCTGCGGTTCATCGAATTTTTTGAAAGCTTGTTCTTGTTTTATTGGAATTGGCTGATGAACAGGAGTTGGCACAAATGGTTTTTTTTCAAAAGTTTTATATTTAGAAGTTTCAAATTCTATGCCAATTTCTCCAAGATGAGGAGCATATTTGAATTTTGGACGGTAATCTTCTTTTCTTTGAAATGGAGAATTTGATTTTTCTTTATATTTTTCTGTTTCTTCTTTTCTGTGAAAACCCGGTTTTCCCACTTGACCATTAGGCATATTTGCCATTATTCCGCTTGAGCTTGAAATTTCATATTCAACTTCGCTTTTCGGACGGGCATAATTTTTTCTTGATAGTTCAATAACTTTATCTTGATTGTCTTCATGGGTCGCTAAAGCGAGCGGAGGCAGTGTGAGCGCTGAAAATGGCCGGCTAGTCACTCCATCAACCATTAGCTTGAGATAAATATTGTAGTTTGGCAGATTTACCATATCTTCAATGGTGAATTCCGGAGTTAATTCTTTTTCTAAAAATTCCGCGTCAGTTGCGCCGACTCTGAAAATTATCATTGTGCCGACATTGCCGAAAATCGCGTCTCTTATTTTAGTTGATGCGCTTGTTACAAGCTGGCCGATATATTGGTGGGCGATAGTGAGATTAAGGCGGTATTTTCTAGCCTCTGAAAGAATCGCGGCAAAAGATTCTGTGGCAAAATTCTGAAATTCATCGACATAAAGATAAAAATCTTTTCTTCCTTCCTCGGTAATTCTTACTCTTTCCATAGCCGCAAGCTGGATTTTTGTGATGATCATCGCTCCTAAAAGCGCGGAATTATCTTCTCCAATTCTTCCCTTGGAAATATTAACCATAAAAATTTTTCCGGAATTCATAATCTCTTGGATATTAATAGTGCTTTTTTGTTGGCCGACAATATTTCTAATGAGAGAAGTTGATAAAAATTGCCCGACTTTATTTTGAATCGGAACAATAGCTTCATTCCTGAATTGGTCGCGCCATGTTTCATATTCATTAATCCAGAAAGCTTTTACAACAGGATCTTTAATATTGGAAATAATTTGCTGGCGGTAATCTTTATCAACAAGAATTCTGGGAATTCCCAAAAGCGTTGTTCCCGGAGTATCTAAAAGAGCTAAAACGCAGTTGCTTAAAATGTATTCCATTCTGGCTGACCAAACATTTTCCCAAATTTTAGTGAAAATCGCCATTAGATCGGAAGAAACCAAATGTTTGTATTTCGGATCAGACACCTCTAAAACATTAAAACCGATAGGGTATTCGGTGTCTATTGGATTGAAATAAATTACATCTTTTAATCTTTCGGCCGGGATTTTTTTGATAATTGTTTCAATAAGCTCTCCATGGGGGTCGACAATGCAAACTCCGTGACCGTTTATGATATCTTGAATAGCCATATTGGTAATTAAGGCTGATTTTCCTGTGCCGGTTTTTCCGACAATATATGTATGTTGCCTTCGATCCGCTCTTTTAATGCCAAAAGCCCGCTCTTTATTGCGGAAATTAGTTTTGCCGAATAGAGTAATTTCTTTTATTTTATCCATTTTAAGTAAGAATTTGTTATAAATAGTTTGCGATTTGTTTAAATAAATATTATACTATGATTAAGTTTTAAATTAAAGTCAGTTTGCCGAAGGGTAAGTTTTATGAATAAAGAATATATTAAAATTAAATCTAAAGAAGAAGAGATAATAAAAATTTTAGAAAAAAGAGAAGATCTAGAAGCCAAAAGAATGCTTCGTTTTCTTAATCTTCCTGATTTGTCGCGCGAAAAAAGCAGTCCTTTGTACGAGCTTGTTCAACGCATCCGCGGAATTAAACGCTTTTCTAATTTTGATGAAGTTGACGCGCCGGAAATCGTGCGCGCTGATGTGAGTTTTGATTTATTTAATTTTCCTCCGGATCATCCCGCTCGAAGCAAATCCGACACTTATTATGCGGATGACAGCCATATTTTAAGAACCCATACCACGGTGATGTGGTATTACTATTTAAATAACGAAATTATTAAAGAAAGGATTAAAAATAAATTGTCTATGGGCGCGCTTTCTTATGGAAGGGTTTTTCGCAAAGACGAGATAGACAGAAATCATATGAATGTTTTTCATCAGATTGACGGGTGGTATCTTTCTCCAAAATCAAAAGAAATTATAACGATTGACGATTTGAAAGCAATTTTAACGGAAATTGCTAATGCTATTTTTGGTAAAGATATAAAATTTAGATTTAATATTGATAAATTTCCTTATACCGACCCAAGCGTAGAAATGGAAATTGAAATTGACGGCAGGTGGATGGAAGTTTTGGGTTCGGGAGTTGTGCATCCAAATGTTCTTGAAAAATTAGGAGTTAATTCTGAAGAATATAATGGCTGGGCATTTGGTTTTGGTTTAGAACGATTAGGCATAATAAGTATGGGTCTTCCAGATATTCGGTTGTTTTGGTCTGATAATCCAAAAGTAAAAAAACAGCTTCGGCTTGGGAATAAATATATTCCTGTGAGTAAATATCCGTCTATTATCAGAGACATATCTTTTATTGTTGATAATAATTTTATTCCCAATAATTATTTTGATTTAATAAGGGATATTGGCGGAAATTTGGTGGAAGAGGTAAAACTGATTGATAAATACGAAGATGCGGAAAAATTTGGAAAAAATAAAATTAGTTATACTTATCGGATAGTTTATCAAAGTAATGACAGAACTTTGCTTTCTACCGAAGTTGACGAAATTCAGAAAAAAATTTATTATCAGACAGTAAATCAGTTTAACGCTCAAATTAGATAAGTGTTTTTTATTATGGCGCTATCGTCTAGCTTGGTCTAGGACATTGGATTTTCATTCCAAAAACCCGGGTTCAAATCCCGGTAGCGCTACTAAAATTTATTTTAACTTATGAAAATTCTCGCGATTGAAACTTCTTGTGATGAGACAGCTATCGCGCTCGTTGAGGCAAAAGGCGGATTGAAAAATCTATATTTTAAAATTTTGAAAAATTTAGTGGCGTCGCAGATAAAAATTCACCAACCGTTCGGCGGCGTGGTGCCGAATCTCGCCAAGCGCGAGCACCTTAAAAATTTGCCGATTTTATTTAAAAAACTACAAACTACAAATCATAAACTACAAACTATTGATTTAATTGCCGTTACTGTTGGCCCGGGACTTGAACCGGCACTTTGGACTGGTATAAATTTCGCTAAAGATTTATATAAAAAATTAAAAATAAAAAATAAAGAATTAAAAATAATCGGAGTGAGTCATCTTGACGGACATCTTTATTCTAATATTCTTGAGAATATTGGAATAAAGAATTTATTTCCTGCGATAGTGTTGATTGTAAGCGGCGGGCATACGATTTTGATTAAAATGGATTCGCTTGTAAAATATAAAAAATTAGGCGAAACGCGCGATGATGCGGTTGGTGAAGCATTTGATAAAGTGGCGCGCTTGCTTAATTTATCTTATCCGGGCGGACCGGAAATTGAGAAACTCGCCAAACTTGGCGACTCAGACTCAATAAATTTTCCGCGTCCGATGATGAATCAAAAAAATTATGACTTTAGTTTTTCGGGATTAAAAACCGCGGTATTGTATTATTTGCGTGATAATAAAAATATAAAAAAAGAAAATGTCGCGGCAAGTTTTCAGCAAGCTGCCTTTGATGTTTTAATAAAAAAAACTTTGCGGGCTGTGGGTGAATTTAATGCAAAATCAATTTTTGTTTCCGGTGGCGTGGCGGCGAATAAAACATTAAAAAAAGAATTTGAAAAAGCCATTTTAAAATTACCCAATTATTCAATTGCTAAATTACCAAATTTACAAATTACTAAATTTCCAACCGATAATGCCGCAATGATCGCGGCGGCCGGATATATAAATTTTCTAAAAAAGAAAAACAG
Organism: Patescibacteria group bacterium; assembly: GCA_038065215.1. Classification (GTDB taxonomy): domain Bacteria; phylum Patescibacteriota; class Minisyncoccia; order UBA6257; family UBA9933; genus JBBTRJ01. The sequence continues at coordinate 12,998 of JBBTRJ010000029.1, read as the reverse complement.
GCGATTAACCGCTAATGGCAATCTGACTATATAAATCAATAATTTTTTATTTAAAATAATTTTATGAAATATATATTTATAAGTGGTATACCGGCTTCGGGAAAAAGTTATTTAGCTAAAAAGGTAGCGAAAGCTACAGGAGTACTTCATTTTAAAATTGATGATTGGCGGGAAGAATTTTGGAAAAACGAAAATGCCGATTGGGTGGATTTTTTTTGGAACAAAAATGAAAAAGAATATTGGGAAACAATAACGCCTCAAAAACATTGGAATAATTTAAAAAACCAATCAGAAGCGTTTTGGTCTGTTGCGCTGAAAAAAATTCGCGCGATACAAAAAATAAAAAAGTCGGCGATTTTTGAAGGCGTGAATATATTGCCTCATCTTGCTCATCGAGATTTAAATTTCCCCGGAATTGTTCTATTGGGACAATCGATTGATGTAATTTTTGAAAGATGTAAAAAAGATCCGCGCTGGGGTAAAACCGAAGAATTGCAGAAAAAAGAAGCGGAATGGTTTTTTATTCACGAAGGGAAAACATATGAGAAAGAAGCGAAAAAATACGGATATAAAACTTTTCGCGATAGCGATAAAGCGGAAAAAGAGTTGATTAAATTATTAAAAAATAAATAGCAATATATAGATATTTTTAGTATAATTTCATAAGTAAAAATTTTGGAATTATAAAATAAAGACTCTGGTAATTTTTATTATTTAGTTATATATAGTAATTTTTACAAAAGAGTTTTAATAAAAATATTGTTAAACAATTACGATTATATCTGAAATATTTATAGTTTGGTTTATTATAGCTTTGGTACGCACATTTACATCTTCCTTTTTATCATTTAGAAGAAATAGAAATAAAACCAAAGCGTTTATTTTAGGAGCGGTATTTGGTATATTCGCAGTAATTTACTATTTATTAATAGATAGTAAAAACGATACAACTAAAAATTAAAGCAAAAGTTATTGATAAAATTTAAGATTATCAATTTATGAAAGAAAAAATTAAAAAAATTTTTATTAATGGTTTTCTTATTATTATTTTATTTTTAGGCATAATGGCTTTTTTAGACGAATTTTATTATATAGGGGAGCGTTTTAACCACTATATCATAGGTTTAGCATTAACATTGTTAGTGGTTTTTATTTGGAAAAATATAATTAAAAAGGTATTAAATAAATGGTTTTGAGGAATAAACGGCTACAATGTAATTAATAAGTATAGTGAGTAGCGCGGTAATGATAAAATAAAGTAAAATAAAACAAGCTTATGATTAATAAAATAACACCATTAGTTCCGCATAAAGATTTTGAGAGTATTAAAAAAAATGACGAGAATGGGATTGAGTATTGGGAGGCTCGTGAATTGATGCCTATTTTGGGTTATGAAAATTGGCAAAAATCAGAAGAAGTTATAGGAAGAGCTGCTAGAGCTTGTATAAATAGCGGTCAAAATGTGGATAACCATTTTAACCGTTCGGTTAAAATGGTCGAAATAGGTTCAAATACAGTTAGAAAGATTATAAATTATAAACTTGATAGGTATGCATGCTATCTAATAGCTCAAAATGGAAATTCAAAAAAGTCAGAAATAGCTATGGCGCAAACTTATTTTGCTATTCAGACAAGAAGGCAAGAGGTTTTTGAACAGTTATCAGATATAGAAAAAAGATTGTTTATTCGTGGTGAGGTTTCAGATTCTAATAAAAAGCTTTTTAAAACAGCAAAACGGGCTGGTGTAACAAAATTTGGATTATTTAATGATGCCGGCTATAAAGGACTTTATGGTATGCCGTTATCTGAAATAGAACAACAAAAAGGAATAAAAAAGGGAGAATTATTAGACAGGGCTGGTTCAACAGAATTAGCGGCTAATCTTTTTCGTATTACTCAAACAGATGAAAAAATAAAAAAAGATAATATGTATGGAGAAGAAACAGCGCGAAAAACTCATTTTATGGTTGGAGGGAAAGTAAGACAAACTATTAAAGATATTGGGGGTATTCTTCCGGAACAATTATTAGTAGAAAAACACATTAGAGAAGCAAAAAAGGAAATAAAACAATTAGAAAAATTAGAAAAGAAGAAATTAAAAGATAAAATTAAGTTTTAATATATTCATCACTAATTTTTATATTCATTCAAAATATTTCTCGCTAAAGAAATTTTTTCTTTTTATAGTTTTAATGGAATAAGGCGATTTATAATTTTTATGTTCTTTTATTTAAAACAATTTAATTGGAAACTGAATTTTTCCGTTTTATTTTTAGGGGCGATGGGGTTGTTGAGCTTGGCAAGTTCAAAAATGGAATTATTCAACAAGCAATCGCTTTTCTGGATTGTCGGAATGATATTGATTTTTTTAGTTATTAAATTTGATTGGCGATTAATAATCAATCATCAAGGAATTATTATCGGATTATATTTTTTAATAATTTTATTATTGGCGTTAACTTATTTTTTTGCTCCGGTGATCAGAGGAACAAGAAGTTGGCTTCCCATAGGCCCATATCAATTTCAAGCTTCGGAATTCGCTAAGATTGCCTTAATTATTATTTTTGCGAATTTTTTCAGGAAGAAACATATCAGTATTGCCAGAATTTCTAATTTGTTAGTATCTTTTATTTATTTTTTAGTTCCGGCTATTTTAACGCTTATCCAGCCGGATCTTGGGTCGGCTTTGGTGCTTTTCGCAATTTGGTTCGGATTCCTTTTGGTCTCCGGAATTCCTTGGCGCCATATAGCGGTTTCTTTTTTTATTTTTTTAGCGCTTGGAACTTTCGCATGGTTTTACGGCCTTCATAATTATCAAAAAGAAAGAATTATCGGAGTTTTTTTGCCGGAAAGAGATTCTTTGGGCATTAATTATAATGTCATTCAATCGAAAATCGCCATTGGTTCAGCCGGATTGTTCGGTAAGGGATTTCAGCAGGGAACGCAAGTCCAGCTTGGTTTTTTGCCGGAAGCCCAGACGGATTTTATTTTTGCTTCAGTGATTGAAGAATTCGGATTATTATCGGGATTTTTATTGCTCATCGCTTTTGCCATAATGATATTTGAAATAATCAAAATAGGATTTAATTCCAATAATAATTTTAATAAGTTTGTTTGTTTGGGATCGGCCATATTTTTTGTGATCCAATTTATTTTTAATGTCGGCTCTAATCTTGGATTAACGCCGGTAATAGGCGTGACATTTCCGTTTTTAAGCTATGGAGGATCAAGTTTATTGACCAATTTAATTATTGTGGGTATTATTCAATCCATTGTTGTCCGCAAATTATATCAATGAAATATCCACTATCAGGTTTTATATTTTTAGGATTGGCAATAATTGCGGTTGGAGGAATTTTTATAAATGGCTTAAGGCCGGTTGAATATATTTATAATCCGCCGATTGTTATTGATATCAATCAAGGAGAAAGTTTTTCTGAAATTTCCGGAAAAATTTATTCTGCCGGTTTAATTCGTTCAAAAAATATTTTTAAAGCTTATTCGATTTTAAGCGGCGCTGCTTTTAAATTTTCCGCTGGAAAATATTTTTTTGACAAACCAGTTTCTGTTTTTGAATTGGCGGATATTTTAACCAGCGGGCCGAAAGAAGTTTCAGCGGTGATTTTTCCCGGAATGACATTAAAAGAAATAGACGATCGTTTGTCGGGATTGGGAATAATCAATAAAGGGGCATTGACTGATTATAAAAATTTTGATAAATTTAAAAAACAATATTTATTTTTGGCGGATGCAAAATCTCTTGAGGGATTTATTTTTCCGGATACTTACAATTTTCACCAAGGGAGCAATATTGATTTTGTAATCGATAAAATTTTTGAAAATTTTAATAATAAGGCGGGGGGCTTGATTTTTTTAAACAAAGATGTTAATTTATTGAAACTTTTGACAAGCGCGTCATTTTTAGAAAAAGAAGTTCCTGATTATGAAGATATGAGATTAGTTGCCGGTATTATAGAAAAACGGTTGAAAATCGGTATGCCCTTGCAAATTGACGCGACTTTGATTTATAATAAATGTTCTGGCAGATTTTTAAATTGCGAGCCGTTAAAAGAGATTGACTATAAAACAGATTCGCTTTATAATACTTATCTTTACACTGGATTAACGCCGACGCCGATCAGTAATCCCGGACTGAAAGCTATTGAGGCGGTTTTAAATAAAAAAGATTCGGCTTATCTATATTATCTTTCCAATCCCAAAAATAAAAAAACAATTTTTTCAAAGAATTTGGATGAGCACAATAAAAATCGCGTTAAATATTTGATAAATAGATAATTAAATATCCCAGTTTTAGGGATTTTTTTCGTTTTTAAAATAAATTCAAGGAAAAATTATTAATTATGCCAAAGCTTAAAACTAAAGTTTTTTCATCTCAGTCTGAATCATTAATCAAACAGCCATTTTTAGCCGAAGTGCAAATTTCTTCATGGAAGTGGTTTTTAGAGAAAGGATTAAGAGAGCTTTTTGATGAAATTTCTCCGATTAAAGATCCGTCGGGAAAAGATTTGGAATTATATTTCACTGATTATTATTTTGACAAACCGAAACACGACGAAGAAACATCGTGGATTAAAGATTTAACTTATGAAATTCCCTTAAGAGCGAAAGTTAAATTAGTTAATAATGAAACAAAAGAAACAAGCGAGCAGGAAATTTATGTCGGAGATTTTCCGGCAATGACTTCTCGCAGCACTTTTATTATTAATGGCGTTGAAAGAGTGGTTGTTTCCCAGCTTCTTCGTTCTCCGGGAGTTTATTTTACCGCTGAGGCTTATCGAGGACAGAAACTTTTCGGGGCGAAAGTTATTCCTGATCGCGGCAGCTGGCTTGAATTTGAAACTGAACCAGACGGCTTTATCGGCGTTAAAATAGACCGCCATCGCAAAGCGTCAGCCATAGACCTTTTAAGAATTTTCGCGAAAATTTACGATAAAAAAGATTTTAATACAAATGAAGGAATTTTGAAATTTTTCAGCGATGTTGATAACGGCCCGATTAAATTCATTGAATCGACTTTAAAGAAAAGCGAATCAAAAAATACATCTGGAGCTTACGCGGAAATTTATAAAAGATTAAGGCCGGGCGATTTGGCAACCTTAGCAAACGCTCAAAATTTAATTGACGCGATGTTTGAAAGAAAAGATCGCTATGGCTTGTCCGATGCCGGAAGATACAAGCTTAATCAAAGATTAAATATTAAAAATAAAACAACCACTCTTCTTGATTTTGAAGATATTTCTTTGATTATTAAAGAAATTATCAGATTAAATAATAATACCGAATCTGAACCGGATGATATTGATCATTTAGGGAATAGGCGCGTTAGAGCGGTTGGAGAATTACTTCAAAGCAGATTAAGAATCGGTTTCCAGAGGCTTCGCCGTATTGCCACTGATAGAATGTCCACTTTGGAAACAGATATAATTACTCCGTCTCAAGTGATAAATTCAAGGCCATTGATGGCGATTGTCAGGGAATTTTTTACTACTTCTCAATTATCTCAGTTTATGAATCAAATCAATCCATTGGCCGAGCTTGAACATAAAAGATTGATTTCATCAATGGGTCCGGGAGGACTCACTCGGGAAAGAGCCGGTTTTGAAGTGCGCGATGTTCATATTTCTCATTATGGAAGAATTTGTCCGATTCAAACTCCGGAAGGCCAAAATATCGGTTTGATAAATAATTTTTCAAATTTCGCCCGCACTAATGAATTCGGTTTTATTGAAACTCCATATGCAAAAGTTAAAAATGGGAAAATAATCGGCGAAATTATCTGGCTCGACGCGATTGAGGAAACAAAATATAAAATAGCTCAAGGAACGACAAAAATAGATAATAATAAAATTATTGATAGCGTTGTTGGAATTCGTATTAATGGAAAACCCGATGAGTGCAATAAAGATGAAGTAGAGCTGATTGATGTCGCCTCAAATCAAATTACCAGCGTTGCAACTTCTTTAATTCCTTTTCTTGAAAGCGATGATGCTAATCGCGCTTTAATGGGCTCGAATATGCAACGCCAAGCAGTTCCTTCCATCAGGCCGTCAGCTCCGCTTGTTTCTACTGGAATGGAGGAAAAGGCGGCATTTGATTCCGGCCGTTTGATTATTGCCGAAGCCGATGGAATTATCAAAGAAGTTGACGCTAATCATATTATTATTGAATCTTCTTCGGGTAAAAAATATACTTATAATCTTCATAAATTCAGGAGATCTAATTATTTTACCAGTATTTCGCAAACCCCATTAGTTGAAAAAGGGCAAAAAGTCAAAAAAGGAGATGTTTTGGCCGATGGCGCTTCAACGGATAATGGCGTTTTAGCTTTAGGACAGAATTTACTGGTAGCTTTTACTTCTTGGGAAGGAGGAAATTTTGAAGACGCTATTATTCTTTCAGAAAGAGTTGTAAGAGATGATTTATTCACTTCAATTCACATTGAAGATTTTTATTGCGATGTTCGCGATACAAAACTTGGTCCGGAAATGACAACAGGCGATATTCCGAATGTCTCCGAAGATAAATTAAAAAATCTTGATGAAGAAGGAATTATTAGAGTTGGCGCCGAGGTTAAGGCCAGCGATATTTTAGTCGGGAAAATTTCGCCGAAAGGGGAGGCTGAAGTTTCTGCGGAAGAAAAATTATTGCGCGCGATTTTCGGCGAGAAAGCAAGAGATATCAAAGACACTTCATTGGTTCTTCCGCACGGAAAATCCGGCCGCATTACAGGCATTAAGATTTTTTCGCGAGATAGAGGAGACAAGCTTGAGCCGGGCGTTATTAAAAGAATTCAAGTTGAAGTGGCTCAGCTTAGGAAAGTAAGAGCTGGCGACAAATTAGCCGGCCGTCATGGAAATAAAGGCGTTATTTCGCAAATCAGGGCGGTTGAAGATATGCCTTATCTTGAAGACGGAACGCCAGTTGATATTATTTTAAATCCATTAGGCGTTGTTTCGCGCATGAATTTGGGCCAGCTTTTGGAAACTCATTTAGGTTTGGCGGCTAATAAATTAGGATATCGGGCCATTACTCCTATTTTTGTCGGCGCATCGGAAAACGATATAAAAGACGAACTTAAAAAAGCCGGTTTTCCAACAGACGGAAAATTAAAAGTCTTTGATGGAAGAACCGGAAAACCGTTTCCGAAACCGATTACTGTCGGATATATTTATATATTGAAACTTAATCATTTAGTTGAAGATAAAATTCATATGAGATCAATCGGTCCTTATTCTTTGATTACCCAGCAGCCATTGGGAGGAAAAGCGCAATTTGGAGGCCAGCGATTCGGAGAAATGGAAGTTTGGGCATTGGAAGGGTATGGCGCAGCTTACACATTGCAAGAAATGTTAACGATAAAATCAGATGATGTTCCGGGAAGAACATCGGCTTTTGAAGCGATTATAAGAAATGAAAAAATTAAAAGCCCGAATATTCCTTCAGCTTTCAGCGTTTTATTAAATGAAATAAAAGCTATTGGACTTGATATAGAAACAATTAAAAAAGAGTAAAGACCTATTGCGTAATAATTTTTCTACTGCAATTTCAAAATTTCGGCTGCGGCTTTGTAAAAATTTTTCAATAATATACTATATTTAATTGAAAAATTTTTACTTCGCCTCGCTCAAAATTATGAAATTTCGCTACGAAAATTATTACGCAGTAGGTCTTAAAAATAAATATGGATTTTAATGTTTTAAAAATTAAAATAGCGTCTCCGGAAAAAATACTTTCTTGGTCTACGGGCGAAGTTTTAAAACCGGAAACTATAAATTATAGGACTCAGCGCCCTGAAAAAGACGGCCTTTTTTCGGAAAGAATTTTCGGTCCGACAAAAGATTATGAATGTTATTGCGGAAAATATAAGAGAATCCGTTATAAGGGAATCAAATGCGATAAATGCGGCGTTGAAGTTACAAAATCTTCTGTCCGTCGGGAAAGGATGGGGCATATTACTTTAGCCGCGCCGGTGAGTCATATTTGGTTTTTAAGAAGCGTTCCTTCAAGAATAGGATTATTTGTTGACGCGCCGATTCAAAAATTAACCAGAGTTATTTATTTCGCGGCTTATATTGTAATGTCTGTTAATGATGAAAATAAGAAAAAGTTTCTGGAAGAAATCGATAAGGAATTCAAATCAAGGAAAAAAGATATCTCAAAAGAAGAAATAAAAGAATTGGAATCCGCGACAACGACAGCCAAAGAAAATCTCAAATCAATTTCAATTGGAAAAATTTTAAGCGAAGCGGAATATCATAATTTAGCCAAAAGATTTTCCGGAGTTTTTGAAGCCGGAAGCGGGGCGGAAGCTATCAGAAAAATTCTTGAAAATATTGATCTTAAAAAAGAAGCGGATAAAATTGAAAAAGAAGTGGAAGGGCTTAAGGATAGTATCCGTCTTAAGAAAATGTTTTATAAGCTGAAAGTTATTCGTCTTTTTATAAAAAATAATATAAGACCGGAGTGGATGGTTATGAATGTTTTGCCGGTTTTGCCTCCGGATTTGCGTCCGATGGTTGCTTTAGACGGCGGGAGATATGCCACTTCCGATCTTAATGATTTATACAGAAGAGTCATTAATCGCAATAATCGTTTGAAAAAACTTTTAGAAATTAATGCTCCGGAAATTATTATTACCAATGAAAAAAGAATGCTTCAGGAAGCAGTTGATTCTTTGATTGATAATTCCGCCCGTCTTGGATCACAGCAGCAGCTTTCCAGCCAGCGCCGGCCACTTAAGTCATTAGCTGATATTTTAAAAGGAAAAGAAGGGAGATTCAGGCAGAATTTGCTTGGCAAGCGCGTTGATTATTCCGGTCGTTCAGTTATCGTGGTTGGCCCGGAGCTTAAATTTGACGAATGCGGTCTGCCAAAAAAAATGGCTCTTGAATTATTTAAGCCTTTTGTTATCAGTAAAATCATTTCCGGAGGAATGGCTCATAATATAAGGAATGCCAACCGTTTGATAGAAACAGCATCTTCGGAAATTTGGGCGATTCTTGAAGAGGTTATTAAAGATAAAAAAGTTCTTCTTAATCGCGCTCCGACGCTTCATCGCCTGGGTATTCAGGCTTTTAAGCCGGTTTTGATTGAAGATTTAGCTATTAGAATTCCGCCGATGGTTTGCGAAGCTTTTAACGCTGACTTTGATGGAGACCAAATGGCGGTTCATTTGCCATTATCTGAAGAAGCTCAAAAAGAAGCGACTGAAAAAATGTTGGTATCTCGCAATATTTTAAAACCGGCCACCGGCGATCCTGTTGCTCAGCCGACGAAAGATATTATTTTGGGATGTTATTCAGCCACTAGAATTAAGCCAAGTGATAAAAAATCAGAAAATTTGAAACATTTTTCCTCTTCTGAAGAAGCTATGTTGGCTTATGAATTCGGCTACATTGTCATTGATGAGCCGATTAAAGCTATGCTTAAAAAATCAGACGGCATTATAGAAACAAGTGTCGGCAGGATTTTATTTAATAATACTCTTCCGGAAGATTTTTATTTTGTAAATAAAATGATGAATAAAAAAGAGCTGGGAATTGTTCTTTCTCAGCTTATTGATAAATATGGAATTAATAATGTTTGGTCAATTCTTGATAAAATAAAAAAATTTGGTTTTGAGCAAGCGACATTCTCCGGCGTTAGTTTGGGAATGGATGATTTAATAATTCCGAAAGAGAAAGAGGGAATCCTCGCTAAGGCCGAAAAAGAAGTTGTTATAATCAGAAAACAATATGAAGAAGGGCTTTTGACTGATACTGAACGCCGCGTAAGGGTTATTAATATTTGGGATAAGACAAAAGAAGAAATTGCAAAAGTCGTTCCTAAAAATCTTGACCAATACGGATCTCTTTATTCAATTATTGACTCTAAAGCAAGAGGAACTTGGACTCAACCGGTTCAGATGATGGGTATGAAGGGATTGGTGGCAAATCCGCAAGGCGAAACAATCGAACATCCGATTAAATCTTCTTATAAAGAAGGATTAAGCGTTTTAGAATATTTTATCAATACTCATAGCGCTAGAAAAGGATTATCTGATACCGCCCTTAAAACAGCGCAAGCGGGATATCTAACAAGAAGGCTTGTTGATGTCGCGCAAGATTTAGTTATCCGCGAGAAAGATTGTAAAGCAACATCCGGCATTAAAATTATCCGCAAAGATGGAGATGGTTATGGCATTACGCTTGCTCAAAGATTATTCAGTAGAACGGCGTTAAATGACATAAAAGAAGGCAATAAAATTTTAGCGAAAGAAGGAGAAATTATTGATAGAGAATCAGCTGATTTAATTGAAAAATCAAAATTAGACGAGGTTGAAGTAAGATCGCCGATACATTGTAAATCAGCTTATGGCATTTGTTCAAAATGTTACGGCTATGATTTGTCAAGGCTTGAATTGATTAAAATAGGAGAAGCGGTCGGTGTTGTCGCCGCTCAATCAATAGGAGAGCCCGGTACCCAGCTCACATTAAGAACTTTTCATACTGGAGGAGTCGCCGGAGTTGATATTACTCATGGCTTGCAAAGAGTTCAAGAAATTTTAGAAGTTCGCGTGCCGAAAGGCAAAGCATATCTTGCGGAAGAGGATGGCGTAATTGAAGATATTGAGGAAAGGAAAACATTAAAAGTGGTCCAGCTTAAAATTTCGAGCAAGGGAAAAGGAAAAAAAGCGAAAATAATCGAATATTCTATTCCCAGAACTGCCACTGTATTTATAAAATCGGGAGATATGGTGAAAAAAGGAGATCAATTATCAGAAGGCAGTATTGATTTACAAGAACTTTTTGAATTAAAAGGCAAAGAAGACACCGAGAGATATATTATCAACGAAGTCCAAAGAATTTATGCTTCTGAGGGAAGCGCTATCAGTGATAAGCATTTGGAAATAATTGTCAGACAAATGTTCTCAAGGGTGATAATTAAAGAAGTGGGAGAAGCGGATTTTATTCCGGGAGAGGTTGTTAATAAATCAGATTTCTTAGAAGCCAATAGGGATGCTAAGAAAAAAAATAAAAAACCGGCTTTGGCAAAACAATTATTAATGGGAATTACCAGAGTGTCATTGACAACTAAGAGCTTTTTGTCGGCGGCTTCATTTCAAGAAACCGCTAAAGTATTAGTAGCGGCATCAGCCGAGGGCAAAGAAGATAACCTTAGGGGGTTGAAAGAAAATGTGATTATCGGCAGATTGATTCCGGCTGGTACGGGATATCGAGAAAAAGAAAATAAAGAAAACGATTAATAAAAAAAGAGCTCCGCCAGTTGGCAAGCTCTTTTTTTATTGCTGATTATTAATCTTTCGGCGTTACCCAAAATCCCAACCTGAATTTTTTTCCGAACATTAAGCGGGTTTGGGATTCAATAGCTGGAAGAGCTCCAAAAATAATCATTGTTATTAAAAGCAGTGGCCATTGCAAAATCATTATTAAATATTTATGTCTGCCGTATTCGGGCGGTTTTTGGGGAAGGATAATCATTGTCAGATAAGCGGAGGTGATAATGCCTATTGTTGCTAAGGTCATAATCCAATGCGTAATTTGGGGAAGATTATATGATAAAAGGGTTTGTTTGAATTCTTCACTTCCGATGGTTACTGGCAGCCAGCCAAGCAAAAAAATAATCAAAACATTTGTTGCCCAAGACCAAAATCCTTCAATATAAATCCAGATATAATGCAATTTTTTACGGAAACAAATTTCTTTATTTTTTAAAAATCCAAAAAGAATATAGGGGATATTTTCACAGCCCCATGACCAGCGGCGCTGTTGTTTATATAAATTTTTCATTGTTTTCAAGAAGCTTGGAGTCATATTGGCGTCCATTTTAATCGGATAATATAGGGGAATTACGCCATAATCGCCGTTATATCTTAAAAGCGCTTGCCAGAAAATGCGCGAATCTTCACTCACCATATTTGTTTGCCAAAAATTAACATCAATCAATGTTTGAAAAGCCATTGAATGGGAAGAAAAAGTTGTAAGCCGTTCGGCTCTTTCTTGTTGCAGGGTGTGCCAAAATGTGGCAGAAAACGCAACTACTCTTGCTAATGCTGACGCTTGCCAAATATTGTTAGTATAAAATGGAACAGGCTGATAGCTGTATTTTTGGGGATTGGCAGTATTTAAATAAACATAAGTGAGTCGGGCAAAATAATCAGGATAAACGACAGTATCTATATCAAAAGCCGAGACAATGATTTTATCATAGGGAATTTTTAACAGATCAATTATTTCTTCTTTCGTTTTTTTGGCGGCCCAGGCGATATTTGAACCTTTGCCGGGAATTTCTTCGGGGAGATTTTCGGGATGAATAGTAATTAAAAATTTAAAAAATTTATCGCTGAATTCTTCTTGGATTTTTTGAGCGATTTTTAAAGCGTCGTATTCAGAATCTGCCGCTTGACAAGCTCTTTCTTCGGCGGCCAATATTATCATTATTTTATCTTTTGGATAATTCGATTCATAAATGCTGTTAATGGCCGCTTTAATTGTTTTTTCGCTTTCTTTATAAAATGGCAGAATAATTAAATGGTATATTTCTTTCCAATCATTGGTTGTTAGCTGTTGGTTATCAGTCAATTGCTGAAACCAATTTATTTTCATATTTTTGCGCATTTTATTGAAAGCGCTGCGCAAATGGAGCGATAGATAAATCGTTTTTAAAAACCAATAGGTGTCGAAAGCTATTATAAAAATTGCCGCAAAAACAGGGGCGAAATAAGAAAGGAATATTGTGCCTAATAATGTTCCCCAGGCTAAAATAGCCGGCAATGTTTCAAATATCCTGTAAATTGCCCTTTCTTTTGCGTTTTTAAGGTCATTGGCTTGGCCGATGCGCGTATAATAGTATTTTTGAGAAAGCATTAATTATAATTTTAACAGTAAAAAATTTTTATAGATAGACATATTTTGAATTACGAAACTAAGCCGCAAACAGTAAAGAAAAAATTCTTCTTCAATCCGCTCACGGATTTG
>JBBTRJ010000028.1:0-6211 GCA_038065215.1 Patescibacteria group bacterium | reverse complement strand
TCAGCTAAACGAGTTTTATAAGTTTGAAAAATTGAAAGTTCATTTCCAAAGGCGCTAGACTCGTCCGTTTCTTCATCAACATCAGTATCATTGCCGAAATCAGGCACTTCTTTATGTTTTTTTAATTCGTTTAAAATATCGTTTTTTTCTTGTTCAAGTTTTTGTTTCAAAATTTGTAAATCCATATATAATTTGTAATTCTTATTTTAATATATTCAACGCTAAATAATACGCTAAAAATCCAATACCCGCAACAGCGACGGTGATTCCTATAATTAAAAAAAATATTTTTAAAATCTGGCTGGTATTTTTTTCTCCGCTAATTTCTCCTTTTTGAGCGAAAATTGCTTGTTCCGGCCCGGTATATCCCGGCACCCCCAATTTAATTTTCACTTCTTCAGAAAATTCCGCTATTTTCACTTCTTCTTTAGGAATTCCGAATAATTGGATTGAATCTAAGTCGCCCCCGCTTGATTCAATCGCTTTTATATCTGATTCCATTGTCCTGATTTCAATATCAGAAAGCGGAGATTGGGAAATTTGTTGATTCTCTTTATCAGCCATTTACTAATATTATTATTTTTTTCAAAAAAAGCAATATTACTTTGAATTACGAAATGCGTATTTTCGCAGACAGCAAAAGAATAAATTTTATGAAACCTAAACGGAAGCGCAGCTCCTCCCCAGTTTTTAAAAAACTGGGGAGGAGCGTGAGCGGGTTGAATAAGATTTATTCTTTTGCTGTCTGCGGTTCTATTTCGTAATTCAAAGTATAATAAGCCTTTTGCAAAAAGTTTGATTATTCTTCCTTATAAATTATTTCTTTGGAAGGAATCAAATTCGGATCAGTCGGCAAAGTAAAATAAAAAATGCTGCCGCGATTAATTTCAGATTCCGCCCAAATTTCCCCGCCATGGCGTCTTATGATATTTCTAGCAATATAAAGCCCTAATCCGGAACCATTTGGAACAAGTTTAATGGCATTTTCCGATCTAAAAAATTTATCAAATAATTTTAAGAGACTTTCTTGAGGAATTCCTATGCCCGTATCTTTAACTTCGATCTGAACATATGGCTTATCGGATTGTTTTTCAACGCTTACGATCACTTGTCCATTTTTAACATTATATCTTATGGCATTATCGATCAAATTAAATAAAACCATTCCTAATTTCTGCGAATCAATATTCACCTCAATCGCTTCGGCCGATTTTTGGAAATATATTTTAATTCCCGCCATATCTGACAATTCCTTCGCTTTGCCGACAATATCTTCTATAAATTTTGATATTTCTATTTTTTCAAAAGAATATCCGAATTTTCCTTCTTCCATTTGAGATGCGTCTAATAAATCATTAACGATTTTAAGGACATAAGAAGATGATTCAAGGCCGGAATTCACCAATTGCCTTTGATCGTCATTCAAAGACTCGTGCGATAAATTTTCAAAAATCCAATGCAAGGCGGTGAGGGGCGTTCTTAATTGATGAGCCGCCACCGCGATAAATTCGCTTTTTGAACGAAGCATTCCGATTTCGCGAGTGCGATCTGTTATTATTTTTACAAATCCTAAAAGATTACCGCTTGGATCAATGATTTTATTAGTCGCCACCCTTAATTCAATTTTCGGATCGTCAAAAGAAATATCAATAATTTGCGGATAAACTCCCGGATCAGAACGCTTTGCTATCGCCGGCGCCAATGAAGGAAAAAGCGTTTGAATAAATAATTTAAAACGCTGCTCTCTTATATTATCCGGAGCGAAATTTCTGCCGATAACTTCATTTATCCGCAAATTAAAAATCTGCTCCGCCGCTTTATTAAAAATTAAAATCTTAAAATTAGGATCATAAGCGATAATACCGCTGTTAAGAACTGAGATGATGCCTGTTGTTTCATTGCGCTCAATTTTAATTTCCAAATTTAATGCCGCTAAACGAAGATTATTAACGAGAATTATAGCGATTAAAACAATAAAAAATCCCGCCGAAAACCACAGGGCGATTATCGGCAAATAAAAAATTTCAATTATAAAAATAATTAAAATTAACGGCAAAAAATACCAAAAAATTTTCATTTCCGGCAAACCAACATATAAAATAAGTTTTTGCCAAAATCGTTCAAAAAAATTATTCATTTATTTTCTTAATTTCTATATTAAGCTCTTTTAATTTTTGAATATCAACTGAGCTTGGCGCAGTCATCATTAAATCCCTGCCATCGCCGGTTTTTGGAAATGCGATAACTTCGCGAATATTCGGTTCATTTTCTAAAATCATCATCAAACGATCAATTCCGGGAGCAATGCCGCCGTGCGGCGGAACGCCATATTTAAACGCTTCCAATAAATGCCCAAATTTCTCATAAACATCTTCTTTTTTATTGCCCATCGCTTCAAAAACCGCCGCTAATAATTCGGGATCATGAATTCTAATTGAACCGCCGCCAATTTCATAGCCGTTTAAAACAAAATCATATTGATATGCCAAAATATTTGACGGGTCTTTTTTAAATTCTTGCCAAAATTCATTTGTATCTTTGATTTTTGGCTTGGTAAACGGATGATGTACGGCATCCCAGCGTTTTTCTTCTTTCTTCCATTCAAACATTGGAAAATCAATTACAAAAAGAAAAGCTAATTCATTGGGATTATTTTTATCATCGCGAACGTCCGGTTTATCGCTATTATATTTTTCCATTGCCTCTTTATATGACATTCTTGGAATGCGTCCGTTTTTATCCAATCGAATCTTTTTGTGCGGATATAAAATTTTTACCAAACTTAAATAAAGATCTTCTATAAGAATTAAAATGTCCTCTTCATTAATAAAGCTCATTTCAATATCAAGCTGAGTAAATTCCGGCTGGCGGTCACCGCGGGTATCTTCATCACGGAAACATCTGGCAATTTGAAAATATCTTTCAAAGCCAGCAACCATTAAAAGCTGCTTGTATTGCTGAGGCGATTGCGGCAAAGCGTAAAAATTCCCGAGATGCAAACGGGACGGCACTAAATAATCGCGCGCGCCTTCCGGAGTTGATTTTCCCAAAATCGGCGTTTCTATTTCCACAAATTCTTTTTCCGATAAAAAATCGCGAATAAATTTAATAATTTTCGCGCGCATCCTTAAATTTTTTTGCAAACGGCTTCTCCTTAAATCCAAATAACGATATTTCATGCGAATATCTTCGCCAATTTCATAACCGATAGAATTAATAGGTATCGGCAAAGTTTCCGCCTTATTTATAATTTCCAAACTTTCAGTTTGAATTTCAAAATTCCCGACATCTCCCATTTCTTTATTTTCCATTCCTTTCGGCCGGCGATTTATTTTTCCAACAATTTTTATAACCCATTCGCTTCTTAATTCTTTAGCTTTTTCATAATCTTGACTAGACGGCAAAAAAACAACCTGACACAAGCCGCTTCTGTCCCTTAAATCAATAAAAATAAGCTTGCCATGGTCGCGCCTATTCGCCACCCAGCCCATTAATTCAATAGACTCATTTTCTTTATCAATAATTTCTTTAACCAATATTCTCATATATAAAATTATCCTTTATTTTTTTGTCTATTTTTCCAATTTTTGAGCTTCTAAATCAATTATTTTAATTAAAGCATGGAGATAATTAAAAGCCGATTCCCTGTCTTTCGAAAATCTTACCTCTTTTAATACGGCATACCAATTTGCTTGAGTTGCTGGGGATAATTCATCAAAAATCTTCTCATAGTCATTTTGTATTTTTTTAACAAGCTCTTCAATTTTTAACTCAACTTCTTCTTTTGAAAGCTCATTGTGGGGATGTTCTTTGTTTGTAACCATAAATTTATAATTTATCCTATCACTTTTTTTTGAAAATGTTAATCTCTTTATCGCTTACCGATAATTTTACGGTGCCGTCTTGATCGGTACGGAAAATTTGAGAACCGATATTCGTCAATCTGTTTAAGACGTTTTTTGTCGGATGGCCGTAAGTATTTTTACCAACCTCAATGACAGATATTTTCGGATTAGTTTTTTTCAAAAATAAATCTCCGGAAGAATATTTAGATCCGTGATGGCCGACTTTTAAAACATCAACCTTAATGTCATATTTTTCAGCCAGATAATTTTCAACCTTAAATCCAATATCTCCCGTAAATAAAACTTTGAACATTACATTAGGTTGACGATCGTCAATATAATGTAATTTCATAACCAAAGTTGTGTCATTTAATTCTTTGCTTGATAAAAATTCTTTTGACGGCGATAAAATATTGATAATACTTTTTTGATGTTTAATTTTATCGCCCTCTCCCAAAACAATAACCGGAATATTTTTATTTTTTAAAACTTTTTCCAAATCGCCGAAAGCCGCGATTTCGCCGGCCCGGCCGCTATAAATAAAAGCGCCGACTTGATATCTTTTTAGAACATCAATCAAACCCGCAAAATGGTCATATTGAGGATGACTCATCGCCACTAAATCAATATATTTATCTGTTGGTTTTAAAACAGAAGAAATTTCGCTTAATACCTTATTGCTTGGCCCGCCGTCAATTAAAATTTTTACCCCGCCCGGCAAAATCGCCAATTCGCTGTCTCCTTGGCCGATATCCAAAAAATAAAGCTCTAAGTTTTTATTTTGTTTTCCGGTTAATACCGATTGCCAAACAAAAAAATCAAAAACTGCGAGAAAAATAAAAAAAAGAATGAGATGGTTGCGATTAAGCATTGATTCGCTGATTAACCACTTCCCAGTCAATCGTTTTCATAAAAACTTCAATATAATCAGCGCGCTTTATTCCATAATCCAGCATATAGCTATGTTCAAAAATATCTATCACAAGCAAGGGAATTGCGCCGGCAAAATGCCCGGCATCGTGTTCATTTATCCAGACATTAAATAACCTGTCAGCCTGCTTATCATAATATAAAACCACCCAGCCGATTCCCCTCATCGCCGCCATCGCTTTAAAATCTTTTTCGAAAAATTCATAAGAACCGAATTCGGCTGAAATCTTTTTATATAATTCTGAATTTTCGCCAATTTTTACCGATGTTTTTGTTAAATTTTCAAAATATAATTCATGCAAACGCATACCGTTATATTCCCAGCCGAATCTTCTATTCAGCTCGGCATATTCCGGCGCTCCATATTTTCCTTCTTTTTCCATCACAACCAAAATATCATTAAGCTTATTAAAATTAGCCACATAGCCCTGATAAAGAGTAAAATGATTTTTAAGAAGCTGATCGCTCAAACCGCCGAGACCTAATAAATTATCGAAATTTTTAATCTGGTAAGGCATAATGATATTATTATAATCATATTTTTTGATTTGACAAATCTGATTTTACACTTATCCTATTAAATAGAAATGTTTAAAAATCTATAAAAAAAGGAGGTGAAATCAATGAGTTCAAATGCGGGACTGCTTGAAATGACATTGAAAGGGGTTGAACGGGGAACAATTCCCCCATCAGAAGCTTCGAAGATCTTCCAAAATATGAATATAAAAAAGGGAGATCTTCTGCTGGTACTTAAAGCATTAGAAAGCGGAGACATTACGGTTTCTGAAGCCAAAGAAGAAATTCAGGAGAGGGGAATAAAGATATGCCATTAAGTCCCAAGAGTCCATAAGGCGCTTTTGATGTTAAAACAAACACAAAAGCGCCTTATTTATTTTTTTATGTTAAAATTTATTAATGGAAAATAAAAATTATCTTGAAACCCTTAAAGAGCGCGCTAAAAAATCGCGCGTTTATAAAAGTTATCAATTTATCGGCCTTACCATTGCCCAGCTTTTAAACGATGAAAAACATAAATCTCTTTATATAAAACTGGCGAAAGAACATAATCAAAGCCATTTATTGGGCATTGCCAAAGATGTAGCGGAAAGAAAAAATATAGAAAATAAAGGAGGATATTTTATGAAAGTCTTGGCAAAAACCCATCCGCATCTTTTAAAAAATTTAAAAAAGAAAAATGACGAAAAAAATAAACTCGCTGAATAATAATTTATTTTTTATACTTTGAATTACGAAATGCGTATTTTCGCAGACGGCAAAAGAATAAATTTTATGAAACCTAAACGGAAGCGCAGAATTTACGAAGTAAATTCGTGAGCGGGTTGAATAAGATTTATTCTTTTGCTGTCTGCGACTCTATTTTGTAATTCAAAGTATTATAATCCCATCAATAATTGAAAAATACTGGCGCCAAAATT
>JBBTRJ010000027.1:0-22003 GCA_038065215.1 Patescibacteria group bacterium | reverse complement strand
AATTTTTTCTTTACTGTTTGCGGCCCAGTTTCGTAATTCAAAGTATATTAAATCAGCCAAAAAATATTATAAAATTTAAAATATGGACTATTATAAAAAATCTTTAGCGCTGCATAAAAAATTAGGAGGAAAAATTGAGATAAAAAATAAAATTAACATCAAAAATTTTAATGATTTAAGCTTGTGTTACACTCCGGGAGTAGCGGCAGTTTCCAGCGCTATCGCAAAAAATAAAAATTTAGCTAGACAAATGACTATTAAAAAAAATAGCGTGGCGGTTATCAGTGATGGCTCTGCGGTTTTAGGACTTGGCAATATTGGAGCGAAAGCGGCGCTTCCCGTAATGGAAGGGAAATCAATGCTTTTTAAAAAATTCGCCGATATCGACGCTTTTCCTATTGTTTTAGCAACACAAGATCCAGAAGAAATAATAAAAACAATAAAATTTTTAGCGCCCAACTTCGGCGGAATAAACCTTGAAGATATTTCGGCGCCAAGATGTTTTTATATTGAAGAGCGGTTGAAAAATGAATTAAATATCCCCGTGATGCACGACGACCAGCACGGTACGGCAATAGTTGTTTTGGCGGCGCTGATAAACGCTTTAAAAGTCGTTAAAAAAGATATTACTGAAATAAAAATAATAATTTCCGGCGCCGGCAGCGCCGGCGGCGCAATTACAAAAATCTTGTTAAATTATGGGGCAAAAAATATAATTGTTTTTGATAGTGTTGGGGCAATTTATTTAAACAGGCCGAATCTTAATGAATTTAAAAAACATTTGGCGAAAACAACAAATATCGGATGTCTTGGAAAAAACGGTTTTAAATGCGAAATGAAAGATATGGTAAGCGCTATTAAGGACGCTGATATATTTATTGGCGTATCCGCTCCCGGGATTTTAACTCAAGAAATGGTAAAAACAATGTCAAAAAAAGCGATTATTTTTGCGATGGCAAATCCCGTGCCGGAAATTATGCCTAATATAGCTAAAAAAGCCGGCGCGTATATTATAGCAACCGGCAGATCAGATTTTCCAAATCAAATAAATAATGTCTTGGCTTTCCCCGGCGTTTTCCGCGGCGCGCTTGATAATAAAATAAATAAAATAACCGATGAAATGAAAATTAAGGCGGCTGAAAATCTGGCAAAAATCATTAAAAAACCGTCTCCTAATAAAATCATTCCTTCGGTTTTTGATAAAAAAGTCGTTAAAGCTGTGGCAAAAGCGATAAAAAATTAATTTTTACCAAGCCATTTCCGGGCTTCTTCGGCTATTACTCTTCCGGCTGGAGTTCTTTGTAAAAATCCGATTTTTAGCAGATAGGGTTCATAAATTTCCTCTATTGTTCCCCTTTCTTCTCCTAAGGCCGCGGATAAAGCGCCGATGCCAACCGGCCCGCCGCGGAATTTACTGATAATTATTTCTAAAAACTTCCTATCTTGAAGTTCAAGCCCGATTTCATCTATTCCAAACATATCAAACGCTTCTAAAACCGTTTCTTTATCAATAAAATTCGATTCATTTAATTCCGCAATATCTCTTGAACGCTTTAATAAGCGATTAGCAAGGCGAGGAGTAAAGCGGGAAGCCTTGGAAATTATTGAAACCGCTTCCTTGTTTATCTCAATCCCCAAAATATTCGCCGAACGCCTGATAATTTCCTCAATATTTTCATTTTCATAATAATCAAGCTTAAAAATCGCTCCAAAACGGGAACGCAAAGGAGAAGATATCATATTCGCGCGGGTGGTGGCAGCAATTAAAGTAAATTGCGGGAGATCGATTGAAATCATTCTGCTAGAAGCCCCTTTCCCGACCATTAAATTGATTTTCCGGCTGTCTATCGCCGAATAAAACAATTCTTCAACTGCCGGATTCAAACGATGGGCTTCATCTATAAAAAGCACATCATAATTTTCTAAATTAGTGAGTATCGCCGCCAAATCTCCAATTCGGCTTAAGCTCGGAGCGGATATTGTTTTAAGATTGACATTCATTTCTTTTGCCACTAAACTGGCTAAAGTAGTTTTACCGAGCCCGGGTTGGCCATAAAATAACAAATGATCACTTGATTCGTTTCTCTTCTTAGCAGCTCGAATAATGGTCTTAAGGCCTTTTTTTATTTTTTCCTGTCCGATATAATCTTCCCACTTATTCGGACGCAAAAGAGAATCAATAGAACCGTCGTCTTTTGCTTGTTTGGGCCGCTTATTATTAGTATTGACTTTTTTCATAAGCTATGCTATATTAAAAATATAAATGTTCTGTTATCTGACTGTCTGATCCTGTGGGTAACTTTAAGGAATTATTCTTAGTTTTCGGACGACTCGGTTCCGGCTGGGTCTATCCTCAGAATAATTCTTGATCTCTTTTTTTTAAAAAGAGTTTCTTATGCCCACAGAATCAGGCAGTTTTTTAATTTACAATCACCTACCACGCCGTTATTCCTGTTATTTCTTCCACCTCTTCAAAAGTGGTCATACCGGAAATTACCTTTAAAATTCCATCCTGTTGCATTGTTACCATCCCCTGATTTTCAATAGCCCATTTTTTAATTGTTAATTCTCCGGCTTGGGAAGTTATCAATTCTTCCAAATCTTTATGGCTGGATAATTTCCCCAACTCTTCTCCCATTAAAATTTTTTCATATTCCGGGTCATTAAGAAGTAGCTCATAAATAGCCACCCTTCTCCGATAGCCGGAATTATTGCATTTTTCGCATCCTACCGGCTTAAAAATTTGTATATTTTTATAATTTTCTTTATTAACTCTTTTTGGCAAATTATTAATAAATTTTTCTATTTTATTTTTTAAATCATCGCTGATTTCCTCTTGTTTTTTGCAATCAGCGCACAATCGGCGGACTAAGCGCTGGGCAATCGCCAAATTAAGCGCCGGACCAATACTTGTCGGCTTAACGCCGATATCCAATAAGCGCGGGATAGAGCCGGCCGCAGAATTAGCATGAATAGTTGAAAGCACTAAGTGCCCGGTAAGAGCCGCTTGAATGCCAATTTCCGAAGTTTCTTTGTCGCGCATTTCACCGATTAAAATAACATCTGGATCTTGGCGCATTAAAGACCGCAAACCGCTGGCAAAAGTATAGCCGGATTCTTCATTAACTTGAGTTTGTTCAATACCTTCCAAATGATATTCAATCGGATCTTCAACTGTGATAATTTTTATTTCTTGATTTTTTTTATGCTTTAAAAACGCGTAAAGCGTGGTTGTTTTACCGGAGCCGGTCGGACCGGTATTAAGAATCATTCCATTGGGTCTTTTTAATTCCGCTTCTATAATTTTCAAATCATCTTCTCTTAACCCCAAATCAGAAAGTGAAAGGCTGATCGCCGCCGGATCAAGCAAGCGCATTACCACTACTTCGCCGAATTCCGAAGGAGCAATCGCCACCCTCACCTCAACATCTTTTTCGTGAAGGCGAATGGTAAATCTTCCGTCTTGGGCTTCGTCGCGAATATTAATTTTCAAATTGGAAAGAAGTTTAATGCGCGAAAGCAAGGCAAAATAAAAATCTCTTGGAAAATTTTCAAAAATATCATGCAAAACGCCGTCGATTCTCAGCCTTAATTTGATTTTTTTCTCTTCCGGCTCAAAATGAATATCTGATGCCCTATTTGCCAAGGCTCCGCCTAAAATTATTTCAAATACTTGCCCAACATTTGCTATTGAGAAATTAGCTGATTGAATAAAATCGCTCAAAGCTTTTATGGATTCTATTTTAACTGCTTCTCCCACCCCAACCTTGCCGGTAATTTTTTCTGTTTCTTTTGCGGTAAATTTATAAAAACCATAAGCATAATTAAGCCCGCTTAAAGAAGTTGTGTAAATTGTTAATTTATACCCCCCAGATTCGAGTTTTTTAATTAATTCTTGGGTTTCTTTTAGGGATGGATCATAAACCGCCAAAGCAACCTTTTTTTCTCTTAAAGATATTGCCGCAACTTTCGATTTTTTTGCGTCATCTTCGGAAATAATCATTAAAGCCTCAACGCTAATCGGCGAAATTGAGAGATTAATATAAGAAACGCTATTTTTTTTGGCTCTTCTTTGAGCATCGCGCTCTTCGGCTTCTCTCCACATCTTTTTTAATTTATCCTGGACGCCTTGCTGTTTTTCCATAAAAATATTGTACCATATAAAAATAGTTTTCCACAGATAATCCACAAAGTTTGAAATTTAAGCTGTTTGACTTAACTGTAAATAAAAATATGATTAAGAAATTATGAACCTTGAACAACTTTGGCAAGCAACATTATCGGAAATAGAACTTCAAATTTCCCGTCCAAACTTTTTAACCTGGTTTAAAAATAGCTGCCTTTTGGAAAAAAAAGAAGATGGCCAAATTTCAGTCGGTTTAGCTAATAATTTTTCAAAAGAATGGGTTCAAAATAAATATCATAAAATAATTTTTGAAATTTTAAAAAATTCCGATGATTCTATTAAAAAAGTTGAATATATCGTTATTGGCGCTAAACCCCAGCAATCTTTTGCAAAAGAAATTATTGAAACAGAAATAAATAACATTAAAAAACAATTGGTTTTTCCGGAATTTAAAATTGATCCGGAATCAGGACTTCACCCTCGCTATACTCTTGATTCTTTTATTGTCGGTTCGTCGAATGAATTAGCTTATGCCGCAAGCTCGGCAGTTATTAAAAATATCGGGAAAAAATATAATCCATTTTTTATTTATGGCGGAACGGGATTGGGAAAAACTCATTTAATGCAAGCTATCGGCAATGAAATTAAAAAAATTTATAAAGATAAAATTAAAATCAAATATGTTCATTCTGAAAAATTTGTTAATGAAGTTGTCGCCGGCATTAGGAATAAAAGGATGGATGATATTAAAAATAAATACCGCAATGTTGATGTTTTAATTATTGATGATATCCAATTTATTGGAGGGAAAGAAAGAAGTGAAGAAGAATTTTTTCATACTTTTAATGTTTTATATGAAAATAATAAACAAATAATCGTTTCTTCCGACCGTCCGCCAGCCGCCATCCCGACACTGCACGAAAGATTAAGATCTCGCTTTGAAGGAGGAATGGCCGCCGACATCACTTATCCGGACTATGAGATGAGATTGGCAATTATTAAAACAAAGCTTGTTGATTTAAAGAGCGATTTACCGGATAATATTTGTTCGATAATCGCCACAAAAGTTCAAAGAAACATCAGGGAAATTGAAGGTATTTTGAATAAAATTCTTTTTTATAAAGAAATGAAAAATGTCGACCTGCAGCCGAAAATTGTTGAAGAAATTATTAATAATATTATAAATCAATCAACTAAAAAAATTACGCCGAATCAAATAATTCAATCTGTTGCTAATTATTTTGAAGTTTTACCCGATGATATTATTAGTCATTCAAGAAAGAAAAGGTCTATGGGTCCCAGGCAAATTACCATCTTCTTGCTTCGGGAAATACTGGGGATGTCTTATCCGGATATTGGGGAAAAGATTGGGAAAAGAGACCACACAACAATAATTCATTCGTATGAAAAAATATCTAATGAAATCAATAAAAATCATCAATTAAATCAAAATATTATATTAATTAAAGAATTAATTAATGAAAATGCGTAAAAAATTATCACCAAACATTAAACTGGTTTTCCACAAGAAATAAATATAAATTATATAAATTAATCAATAATAAAATAATTAAATTAACTTATCCACTTATCCACATACCCCTACAACTCCTACTATATATTTATATATAAATACGATTATGGGTTGTGGATTATAAAATAAAATGAAATTTATTATCCTTAAAAAAAATTTAAAAGATGGATTGAGGTCGATAGAAAAAATTAATGCGGAGAATTCTAATCTTCCAATATTGAAAAATTTTCTTATTGAATCATTTGATAATAAAATTAAAATATCAGCCACTAATTTAGAATTAGCCGTTACATCTTTTATTTCCGGCAAAATTATTGAAGAAGGCGGGATAACAATTCCTTTAAATATTTTTAATTCAATAATAAACAATCTTTCCTCAGAAAGAATTAATTTAGAATTATTAGAAAATAATAAATTATTAATTAAAACAGATAATTATCAAGCTGAAATTCAGGGAATTAAAAAAGAAGAATTTCCTATTATTCCAAAAATTGAAAATATTAAAAATTATATTAAAATTCAAAACCCTATTCTTTTAAATTCTTTAATTTTAATTATTAATTCAATTGCCTTAGATGGCCGCCCAGAGCTTGCCGGCGCATTATTTGATTTTCAAACAACTATTTTAAAATTAGCGACAACCGACACATTTAGGCTTTCTGAAAAAACAATTATTAATACTCAATTTGAGTCAAATATAGATAAAAATTTTAAAACAATTATCCCAATTAAAACCCTTCAAGAGGTTATAAAGGAAATTCAAAATAACGAAGAAGAGAAAACTGAAATTTATTTCGATCAAAATCAAGTTCTTTTTAAAACTAAAAACACAGAAATTATTTCAAGATTAATTAACGGAGAATTTCCGGATTATCAGCAAATTATTCCAAAAATAATTGATTTTGAAATTATGGCGAACACAGAAGAATTTATTAATGCGATTAAATTGAGCAGTATTTTTACGGACAAATTCAATGAAATTAAAATTTTATTGAAAGAAGATTTAAAAAATATAGAAATATTTTCTTTTGGGCAAAATATCGGGGGAAATAGGTGTCTTGTGCCGGCAAAAATAAAAGGCAGCTTGGGTGGAGATCTTGAAACGGCTTTTAATTGGAAATTTCTTTTAGACGGGGTTAAAAATATAAAATCAGAAAATATTTTTTTAGGACTAAATAATTCCAATAAGCCGGCGATTATAAAATCCCCAGAAGATAACTCTTGGTTTTATATTATAATGCCGATTAAAAATTAATTATTCTTTTTTTATCATTTCAGCGTTTGCAGCCACATTTGTACAGAGAGTTCCCAATTTATATATTGCGGGTCATTGCCGGGATTTTGAGGAATTTGCCCCAATATATCATTTTTATCTATGTAATATAAAATATTATGGACAACTCCGCTCGGTCCCAAATAATTTCCATTAAGCATAGTTTTTTCTTCATTTTGAGTTCCCTCTTTATTATTTATTAGCGATGGTACTTTTGTAAATGTTTCATCGGGAAATTTATTTAAGGCTTCTTTCATAAACGCGTTCCAAATCGGCAAGGCGGCTAAAATACTGCCGGCATTTTTTTGCATCGGTTCTTGGCGATTATTCCCCGCCCAAACTCCAACCGCTAAATTTGGAGAATAGCCGATTGTCCAAGCATCGCGATAATCATCAGTGGTTCCTGTTTTCATTGCCACTTGCTTATCTTGGAACACAGTTAAGCCAAAACTCCCGGAATAAAGAGGCTTTCGAGCTTCTTCATCGGAAAGAATATCGTTAATCATTTGAGCATATTGAGGTTCAATCACTTGCACCGCATAATCGGTTGAAGATTCAATAAGTTCTCTTTGGTTATTTTCAATTTTAACAATTATTTTTTGGTTATGTTTTATACCGTCTTGAGAAAAAACAGAATAAGCGCCGACTATATCAATAAGTTTTATTTCTCCGCCGCCCAATACGAGCGATAAACCATAGCGGGAAGAGTCTGTGAGGGTGTTAATCCCAAAATCTCGCGCTGTTTTTATAACATTATCTACGCCGGCGATATAAAGAGTTTTCACTGCCGGAATATTAAGCGATTGAGCGAGAGAATCTCTGAGGTTAACTGGTCCGCGGAAAATTTTATCATAATTTTCCGGATGATAGCATTCTGTTTGATGGTTATTAAAATTTACAATCGGCGGACACTGGGGATTATTCGCCGCAAATTCCGTCGGCAGATCAAAAATTATAGTGTCCGGAGAAAGCCCTTTTTTAAACGCCGCAATATAAGTAAACGGTTTAAAGGCCGACCCCGGTTGCCTTAATCCTTGAACAGCAACATTAAAATTGCCCTCGTTTTTTTTATCAAAATAATCGCGCGATCCGACTAATGCTAAAATTTCCCCGTTTTTCGGATTTTGAGCGACTAAAGAGGCATTTTTTCCCTTATATAATTCTTCATTTCTTTTTGCCCCTTCACCTACAACGCGTTCGGCTATTTGCTGTAAATTATAATCAAGCGTGGTGGTGATTTTTAAACCCCCTTTTTTAATAAAATCTTCTCCATATTTATTAACTAAATATTCGCGGACCATCATTACAAAATGGGGCGCTTTTATAGAGCCAATATTCTGGTCGGCGAATGAGAATGCGGAATTTTTCGCTCTTTCAAATTCTTCATTGTCAATAAATCCCATTTCAAACATTTGCTTTAAAACATAATTTTTCCGTTGTATTAATTCATCAATATGAAAACCCCATGGAGAATAATAAGTCGGGGCTTGAGGCAAGCTCGCGATAAGCGCCGCTTCAGCAAGCGACAATTCTTTGGCCGGTTTATTGAAATAAATTTGAGAAGCGGATTCTACGCCATAAGCATTGGAGCCATAAGGGATAGTATTAAGATAAAGAGCTAAAATTTCATCTTTAGAATATTTTTTTTCTATCCAATAAGACAAAATCAATTCCTTAATTTTTCTTTTTATTGTGCGTTCCGGAGTTAAAAAAGTATTTTTTGCCAGCTGTTGGGTAATAGTTGATCCTCCTTGAGCAACTCTTCCTTCTAAAATATTTGTTTTAAAAGCTCTTAAAATCGCGCGCCAATCGAAAGCTATGTGATTATAAAAATTTTTATCTTCGATTGAGATAGTCGCTTTTTTAATATAATCAGGCATTTCTTCAAATGAGACAATAGTTCTTTTTTCTTCGTTGTAAATTTCATAAAGTAGTATTTCGCCGGTACGATCATATATTTTGCTTGATTGTTTAATTTGATGGCTATCAAGCAGCTGTTTAGGGTCCGGCAACTCTTTAGCTATTTTAGCCAGTTCGGATAATGCGAAGACGATAAACCCAAGTAAAATTAAAAGCATAACGATGCTTATTTTGAGCCATTTTTTATTTCCTTTTTTTGCCATTTTGCTATTTTAACAATTTAAAATAAAAAAACAAATAAAAATACCGAGTGAATACTCGGTATTTTTATTTATTGGATTTAGTCTTCGTCTTTGCCTAATAATCCCTCGACTTCTCCCTCTTCCGCGCTTTCATCTAAGTCATTACATCCCGGGCAAACTCCTTCTTCTATATCCGCTCCGCAATCAGTGCAAATTTTTGTATCCTCATCGGCTTGATTTAATAGCGTCGAGGTTCTTAATTTTGCGATAGTCATTTGATTTAAAAAATTTTGCGACCTTTTAATTTAGATCCACTGCTTAATTATTAATTATAATTCGCCGCCGTTATTGCCGTTGCTATTGCGTCTGTCACATCGTCAGGCCCCTTAATTTCTTTAGTTTTTAAAATTAAAGAAACCATTTTTGCAACCGCTTTTTTATCAGCCATTCCATATCCAGTTACCGCAATTTTTATTTCTGATGGCGAAAATTCTAATAGGGGTATTTTGTATTTTGTAATTGTTAATGTCAAGACCCCTCGCGATTGGGCGACTTCCATGGCGGTTTTAAGATTTTTCATAAAAAACAATTTTTCCATAGCGACAAGGTCCGGCTTATTTTTTTTAATTAATTGCAAAAGGTGCTTTTCTATTTCTATCAGCCGCTGATGTTTTTCTTTACTGGCGACTTTTAATAAACCGCTTTTAATAAGCGTTAATCCATTTTTATTTTTTTGAATAAACCCATAACCGACACGGGTTGAGCCGGGATCAAGGCCGAGGATTAACATAGTTTATAGATTATAGTTTATAGTTTTTAGTTTCAAGTTGATTAAAGCTAATTAAATTTTTAATTACGAAATAAAACCGCAAACAACAAATAAAAGATTTTTTCTTCAATCCGCTCACCGATTTGTTTCGCAAATCCTGCGCTTCCGTTTAGATTTCAGAATTCGGGACCGTTCAATAAATTGTGTCTAACCTCTTTAATTTTTTGCGACTTTTGTAAAACATTTGTAATTTGAAACAGGATATCTTATATAGTTTTTTTAACTATGTAAAATCTAATCTTGTAAAATTTTCAAAGAATAATCCTGTTTCGCTCTTTTGAGCTCATCAGCCCCGACACACATCGGGGAACAGAAGGGAGAGAGCCTTGAACAGATCTCTCTCCCGGTGAACTTTACGGGATGCGGTAGACTTCCCCGCAGGAGCAAAGTTACTTCACTTGCCCCTTTGTTGAAGCAAGGGAGCGCGATTGAGCTCAATCACGTCCCCCACGGAGGAAAACTTCAGCTCCTCCACCGCCCTCTTTTGGAGGTCGTCCCTTACCCCCAGGGAGTAACTCTGCTCCCCTACCAGGAAGAATGCTGGCGCCTTCCTTAGCGCCTCGGCGTCCCTTTGGGGGAGTGTTAACTCCACCCAAAAGGACGCGCCTCCAGCCTCGCCCCTTCTTGCTGGGTAGTTTCCCCCCCAGCACATAAGGACGGAGCCACCACGCTCCTCCTTAAAAAAGGGTACGAAGCACCCGACAAGCCGGGCGCTCCAGTCATCTCGGGGGACGAGCTTGTCTACCCCCCCCTCAACGACACAACAAAAACCGTTTTTAACTTCCAGCATGAAAGGGAAGGCCTCTCCCGAGGAGAGTACCTCCCTCAACCAGAGGAGCTTCTCAGCTCCTCTGTATTTTAGATTCTCCTGATTGTTAAAACCATCAGGAGAACCTTCTTTGCGGTAACTCCCACCTTTTACTAATAAAGACAGGGAAAGGGACAAAATTTTTTCCCTTTTAAATGCAACTGAATTAAACATGCCCATGACTTTTTCCATATTCTCTCCTTCCCCGCATCCGTAATCCGTCCACCTCATATGAGGCGAATCAGTGGGCTTTGTGGGGGTGAAAATCTCTCAGAGAATTCAAGTCTGCGAAAAAACACAGATTTGAACTCTCAATCAAGAGCTCGAGGTCAACCAGAACCAACTTAATTAATCTGATATCCTCAAGCTACTTTTGCTATTTAATTGTCAATGAACAGCCCTACTCTCCCTCCCTTAATCGCCATGATCTCTTGTGAAAATTCTGGCGATGTGATTAGTAAGGACATTTATGGATGCAAGAAAGGTTCAGTTTCTTGTACCCATCCGATCTCCTTACTATGGAAAATGGTTGATGGATTTGTCTTCTTTGAGAACATAGTTTTGAAAACTGCTCGTTTTGCCAAGAGCAAATTTTTCAAAAACATCCATCGGGCAAAACTTCAGATATTTTTGATTGGTATGAATTCTAATTTTTAAAATTCATTTAATCGCAAACATCTTTTGAGTTATGTAAACATCTCTTTTTTTGTTTTTACTCTCTCCTCTTTCCGGACTTATCGGCTCCGGTAACCGTCTCATCAAAATTTATTCAATTCTGACGGATCAAAGAGTAAAAACAGAATTTATCGGCACAACTTTACTATTTATTTTATAAAGAACTTTGTCTTTATTGCCATATATTTTGTATTTATAATAATATAGCATATCATTTACATTTTGTCAATACCATACGGTAATGTCCACGCACATATGGCATTCTAATCACCTCCTTATTATTTACTTACAAAAGCAAAACATATTTTAAATAATTTGTCAACATTGCGCATAAAAAAAAGCTATCTTACAATCTAAACTATAAATTTCTAATCGATAATCTAAAAGTCTTAAATTATTTTTTAAAATGTCTCGCAAGAAAAAAAATAAAAATAGCAATAAAAGTTTTTTGCCGAATCTTGGCGCGTTTGAAGATTTTCAGCTTCATCATGAAACTAAAAAAAGCGTTTGGGCGGTTATTTTTGCGGCAATTGCCATTATTTTATTTTTGGCGAGATTCCGGATTGCCGGGCCGGTTGGAAGTTTTTTTTATGATATTTTCGAATGGCTTTTCGGCATTGGCTATTATCTTTTGCCGATGATTTTTTTAGTGATGGCAGGAGTTTTTTTAGCTTCGGAAAGGCGCCGAATTTATAAAATTACATTTATCGGAGCGGTTTTATTTGTTTTATCGGGCTTGGGATTGATTGATGTTATTTTTCCTGAAAAAAGCGGCGCAATCGGCAGAGTTGTCGGGCTATTGGAAATTCCTTTCGGTTATACCGCTTCAATTGTTATTCTTTCGGCGATAATTTTAAGTTCTTTGCTTATTACTTTAAATTTGCCGATAAAAATAAAGAAGTTAAAAATTTTTAAAGAAAAAGAAGAAGATGAAAATAGAATAAAAGAAAAGCCGCTTGAAATTGAAATTAAAGAATCGACTGCTATCGCCGGCGATAGCAAAAAAGAAAAAGAGGAAAAAATTGAAGAAGAAAAAAATCTGGTAATAATTTCTAATAGCCAAAAAATAAAAAAATTATCATCTGCCGCAAGAAGCTTATTGCCGAATTATGTTTTTCCGCCCTTGGATCTTTTAAGGTCATCGGTTGAAAAACCGACTGTTGGCGATCTTCGCGCCAGCGCCAATATTATTAAAAGAACACTGGATAGTTTTGGTATTCCGGTAGAAATGGGGGAAATTAATATCGGACCGAAAGTCACTCGCTATACTTTAAAGCCGGCTGAAGGCATTAAACTTTCAAGACTTACGGCTTTAAACCAAGATTTGGCCTTGGCTTTGGCGGCTCATCCAATAAGAATTGAAGCGCCGATTCCGGGAAAATCACTGGTTGGTATTGAAGTGCCTAATAAAGTAGCGGCCATTGTTCGACTTGGCAGTTTGATGAATTATCCGGAATTTGGATCTTCTGGGCGTTTGAGTTTTATTTTGGGGCGCGATGTTACCGGCGAACCTATCCTTGGGGATATTGAAAAAATGCCCCACTTGTTGATTGCCGGTTCAACTGGTTCAGGCAAATCCATCGCCCTGCATTCGCTTTTAACTTCTTTGCTTTATAAAAATTCTCCCGATATGTTAAAAATGATTTTGATTGACCCAAAGAGGGTCGAACTTTCAATTTATAATGGAATCCCTCATTTAATCGCGCCGGTTATTACTCAAACTAAAAAAACAATCGGAGTTTTCCGCTGGGCGATTGATGAAATGGATAAGCGATATGAAATTCTTATGATGGCTGGTTCAAGAGATATTCAAAGTTATAATAAAAAGAATAGCGACAATCCCTTGCCATTTATTGTGATAGTAATTGATGAATTGGCGGATTTAATGTCAACTTATGGCCGAGAAGTTGAAGGCGCGATTGTCCGTTTGGCGCAAATGGCAAGAGCCACGGGAATCCATTTAATAGTTTCCACTCAAAGGCCTTCGGTTGAAGTAATTACCGGCTTGATTAAGGCGAATATTACTTCAAGAATCGCTTTGCAAGTCGCTTCACAGATTGATTCGCGCACGATTCTTGATATGGCTGGCGCGGAAAAGCTTTTAGGCGGCGGAGATATGCTTTTCATTTCATCGGAATTGTCAAAGCCGAAACGCGTTCAAGGCGCTTATATTTCAGAAGATGAAATTAAAAAAGTGGCTAGTTTTGTCAGGGATAATAATAAAAATATTATACCTGATAATTTTGAAGAAACTCCTAATTTTGAAAATAAAAAAGAAGCAGACGATCAGCTTCAAGGAGATAATGAAGATATGTTCTCCCAATATAATAATCAAGGAGATAATAATTCAGACGAGCTTTATGATGAAGCGATTGAAATTGTAAAAGCGGCGGGCAAGGCTTCGGCGTCGCTATTACAACGCCGTTTAAAGGTCGGTTATGCCCGGGCGGCCAGGCTTCTTGATATAATGGAATCAAAGGGAGCTATCGGCCCGGGAGACGGAGCAAAACCAAGAGAAGTTTATATCGGCCAATAAAATTTAAATTATGGTGAATGAAAATAAAAAAAATTTCAGCGAATTTTTAACCGAGGCAATGAGTTCTCGCGGATTTAATATTCAAAAATTATCCGAAATAACCGATATTCCGGAAAAATATATTATTAATTTAATTGACGAAAATTTCAGCAAACTTCCTCCCGCTCCTTATACGCGCGGTTATTTGATAAAAATAGCGGAGGTTTTAGGAATTGATGGGCGACAACTGCTGGAATTATTTAAAGAAGGATATGCCGTTAAAAGAGAAAATATAGATTATCTTCCTCATAATAGATTTGCCATAAAATCTTTTAATAAAAAGAAAGTAGCTATTGGAATTGTTTTGCTTTTTGTTATAATTTATTTTATTTGGCGCGCCGATGATTTGATTGGTGTTCCGGAAATAAAAATTATTTCTCCCGTGGCGGAAACATCAATAGTTAATGAATCAATTATAAAATTGGAAGGAGAAATAAAAAATAAGTTCGATAAATTGACAATTAATGGAAATGAAATTTTTATTGAAGATGGTGGAAAATTTTCAAAAGACTATAATCTTCAGCCTGGAATTAATGAAATAGAAATCAAAGCTAAGAGGTTTTTAGGAAAAGAAATAAAAGTCGTCAAAGAGGTAATATACCAACCGTAATTATGAAACAAAAAGAAACAAAAAAAGAGGAAATTAAAAAAGAAGAAACAAAAGAACTTGATCAGCTTTTAGAATCTTTGCAGGAAAAATTTGGCGAAGGATCGGTAATGAAACTTGGCGATGTTAAAAAAGTCGATGTGGCTGTTATACCGACGGGATCGTTTTCTCTTGATGCGGCTCTTGGAGTAGGAGGGTTTCCAAAGGGCAGGATTATTGAAATTTTCGGCCCGGAAAGTTCCGGGAAAACAACTTTAGCGCTCCACGCGGTTGCCGAAGCCCAAAAAAACGGCGGCAAAGCGGCTTTTATCGATGCCGAGCATGCGATGGATCCGGAATACGCAAAAAAAATAGGTGTAAAAATAAATGATTTAATAATTTCTCAGCCGGACAATGGCGAACAAGCTTTGAATATTTTAGAAAGCTTGGTGCGCTCGGGAATTATCGATGTGATTATTATTGATTCAGTGGCGGCGCTTACGCCGAAAATTGAAATTGAGGGAGAAATGGGGGCGCAATATATCGGGCTTCAGGCAAGAATGATGTCTCAGGCATTAAGAAAACTTACGGCGATTTCCGCCCGCTCAAATACTTTAATTGTTTTTATAAATCAACTGCGCGATAAAATCGGAATGATGGGCTATGGCGAACCGACAACCACTCCGGGTGGCCGGGCTTTAAAATTTTATGCTTCTGTCCGTATAGATATTCGCCGCATCGCTCAGATTAAAAAAGGAGAAGATGTTGTTGGCAATCGCGTAAGAGCTAAAGTGGCTAAAAATAAAGTGGCGCCACCGTTTAAAATTGCGGAATTTGACATTATGTTCGGCGAAGGCATTTCTTATGCCGGCGATATTTTGAATTCAGCCATTAAATATGGAGTTATCGGAAAATCAGGCAATACTTATAGTTTTGAAAATGAAAAATTGGGCGTTGGAATTGAAGCGGCTAGGGAAAAATTAAACAGCGATAAAATCTTACTTAATAAAATAAAAAAATTCACTCAAGACGCCTTATTGGAAAAGAAGGATTAAATTATTAGCGTATTAAATTAGGATTTACAATTGATTTAATATTTGTTATCTTTCGGACAATATGCCTGATATGATATTTAATACGCCATTTGGATTGAAACTTAGCATTGATGCTGTTGTTGCGGAAATTGTCCGCTTTATGCGTGAGGACACAAAACGGCAATATAAGCTTATAATCGGATCGGATTCTGAAAGAAGAGAAAACGATTGCGCGGATTTTGTGACGGCGATTGTTGTCCATCGAGTCGGCAATGGAGGCCGTTATTTTTGGCGCCGCCTCGAGCTTGATAAAATCCATTCTTTAAGAGACCGCATTTTGCAGGAAGTAATGTTATCTTTGGAAGTAGCTCAAAAAACTTTAGCTGTTATCCAAAATTTAAAAGAGCCAAAAATCAATTTTGATTTTGAAATTCATATTGATATTGGAGAAAACGGCGAAACAAAAACAATGATTACTGAAGTA
The DNA here is from genome assembly GCA_038065215.1 of Patescibacteria group bacterium. Taxonomy (GTDB): domain Bacteria; phylum Patescibacteriota; class Minisyncoccia; order UBA6257; family UBA9933; genus JBBTRJ01. The sequence continues at coordinate 5,977 of JBBTRJ010000027.1, read as the reverse complement.
GTGGGAATGGTAAGGGCTTATAATTTTGAAGCGCGTACCAAGCCAAACAGCTATGCCGCGAGCAAAGTGGCGGACAGGCACGTGTAATTTAACCAATGACAAATGACATTTTGGTAATTGATATTGAAACAAAAAATACTTTTGACGACGTTGGGCGGGATAATTTTGACGCTTTAAATGTTTCTATTATTGGGCTTTATTCTTATAACCAGAATAAATTTCTAAGTTTTGAAGAAAATGAATTTGATAAAGTCGGAGAAATTTTAAAAACCGCGAGTTTGATCATTGGTTTTAGCATCAGCCGTTTTGATTTGCCGGTTTTAAAAAAATATTTTGATTTTGATTTATTTTCAATTGCTCGCATAGATATTCAAGATGAAATTGAAATTTCTCTCGGTAAAAGAATCGGTCTTGATATTTTGGCAAAAGCTAATTTAGGGGTCGGGAAAAATGGAGATAGCTTAGACGCTCCTATTTTATATCGCGACGGTAAGATTGATGAATTAAAAGCCTATTGCCTTAATGATGTTAAAATTACCAAAGAATTATACGAGCTCGCCAAAAAACAAAACTATTTATTAATACCTCAAAAAGACAGCAAGGAAATAATTAGGGCCAATTTTGATTATGCGTTCTTATAATTTATTTTCTTCGGTTAAAACAAAAAAATTCGCCGGAGTATTTTCAAAAGAAATTTTAAAAATCCCCTTAAGTAATCAAGCCTTGGTTATTACTTTGAGCGGAGATTTGGGCGCCGGTAAAACAACTTTTGCTAGGGGTTTTTTAAGATCGGCGGGAGTTAAATCAAAAATTACCAGTCCTACTTTTACCTTAATTAAAAATTATAAAATTACTAAATTGCCCAATTATAAAAAAATCTATCACATCGATTGCTACCGTATTTATAAGCCGAAAGAATTAATTGATCTCGGATTAAAAGAACTTTTTGAAAATCAGAAAAATATTATTCTTATTGAATGGCCGGAAAAAATTCAGCGCACATTGCCAAAAAATATTATTAAGGTAAAATTTAAATACGGCAAAAAAGAAAACGAAAGAATTATTATAATCAAATGAAACTAACTTTTTACGGCGGCGCTAAATTAGTGACCGGATCAAATTATTTATTAGAAAGCGGGAGCGCAAAAATTCTTGTTGATTGCGGGCTTCATCAGGGATCTGCTTTTTGCGAAGATTTGAATTTTAAGCCGTTTCCTTACGATCCAAAGAGCATTGACGCGGTTTTTGTCACTCACGCCCATATTGACCACACCGGCCGTTTGCCTCAGCTTTATAAGGCTGGTTTCAGAGGAAAAATTTATTCCACTCCGCCGACAAAAGATTTTAGCGAACACCTATTAATTGACTCCGAGCATTTATTAAACCGCGAAGCGGAAAAAAGAAATGTTCCGCCGCTGTATTCCATTAATGAAATCAATGAAACAATGGGGCTTTGGGAAGGGATAAAATATCATAAAAAAATCCGCGTTAAAGATTTGGAATTCGAGCTTTTTGACGCTGGTCATATTTTGGGATCAAGCTTTGTCTGCGTTTATACCAATGAAGGAAAAAAAATAGTTTTTTCCGGCGATCTTGGCAATGTCGCGACTCCATTAGTAAAAGACACAGAGCCTTTAATTGGGGCGGATTATGTTTTAATAGAGTCAACTTACGGAAATCGCATTCATGAAAATCTTGATATTCGCAAAGATATGCTTGAAGACGCGATTGAAGAAACAGTTGATGCCGGCGGCACACTTTTAATTCCGGCCTTTGCTATGGAGCGCACTCAGGATATTTTATTTGAATTAAACGAATTGGTTGAAAACGGCAGAATTCCGAAAATCCCAATTTTTATAGATAGCCCCTTGGCGATTAAATTAACTTCGGTTTATAAAAAATATTCCCAAGACCCGGATTATTTTGACAAAGAATCTTTGGCCGTAATGAGACATGGGGATAAAATTTTTGATTTTCCCGGGTTGAAATTTACTTTAACGACCGAGCAATCAAAAGAAATTAACAATGTTTTGCCTCCGAAAGTTATTATCGCTGGATCGGGAATGTCTCAAGGAGGCAGAATCCTTCATCATGAAATGAGATATCTTTCAGATCCCAAAAGCGCTATTTTATTTATTGGTTATCAGGCAAAAGATTCATTGGGCAGGCAAATTTTAGAAGGCGCGAAAAGTGTAAAAATTTTCGGTGAAGATGTGCCGGTAAGATGCAGGGTAAGGAATATCGGCGGCTATAGCGCTCATGCCGATCAAATTAAATTATTAAATTGGTTGAAGTCCGGCAACGCGGATTTGAAAAAAGTTTTTGTAGTGCAAGGAGAAGAAGATCAAGCCATTCCTTTTGCTCAAAAAATTGTTGATGAATTGGCGGTAGAAACAATTATTCCTTCTCGCGGAGAAATGATTGAACTATAAAGAAATAAATTTTAAATTTATATCTTGTGGTAATTTATTTTTTAAGCGATAATAAATAAATTATGGATAATCAAAATATTGCGATTTGTCATACAACATATAAATATAAAATTTGCGTTTCCGGAGCTGCGGAAACCGGCCATTGCGGACCGGATGCTTTTGCGATGGGCGAAGAATTAGGTAAAGAAATTATCCGCCATAATTCTGTTTTAGTGACTGGAGCCACTACGGGATTTCCCTTTTGGGCAGCTAAAGGAGCTAAGTCGGAAGGAGGTCTTGTAATAGGTCTTTCGCCGGCATCAACCGAAAAAGAGCATATAAATTATTTTAATCTGCCGACTGATTATCACGATATGATAATTTATACAGGTTTTAATTATTCCGGCAGAAATTTGCTTTTAGTGAGATCTTCAGACGCGGTAATTTTCGGCTGTGGCAGAATGGGGACACTAAATGAATTTACAATTACTTTTGAAGATAAAAAGCCGATTGGCATTTTGCAGGGAGAATGGGAAACTGATGATTTATTTAAAGAAATGATTGAAAAATCTCATCGCGCCAAAGAAATGGAGGGGAAAATTGTCTGGGACAGCAACCCAAAAAAACTTCTTGATAAATTGGTGGAGATAATTAAAAAAGATAAAGAAAATAATAATCACCATAAAGCTTTATTTAAAGAACAAGAATTATAAAATGGATTTTTTATCTTCAAGTTTTAATTTAGAATTAGTTTTACGTTTAGTCTTAGCGGTTATTTTTGGCGGGTTAATCGGATTAGAAAGAGAGTTCGCCAAAAAAACCGCCGGATTAAAAACTTTTGCTTTAGTGAGTTTGGGATCTTCATTATTTACAATAATTTCAATTTTAGTTTTTCAATTCGTTTCAGATATTGTTCCTAAAAATCCTCTTCAATTGGTGACAATTCCAGCGGCAGCGGTTTCCGGCATCGGATTTATCGGCGCGGGTTTGATTATTTTTCACGGTTCGCATGTAAGGGGGATTACAACCGCGGCCGGACTTTGGGTATCGGCGGCAGTCGGCATGGCAGTCGGTTTTGGTTTTTATGAAATTGCGGGGTTCGCCACTTTTTTAACCGTAATTATATTTGTTTTATTTTGGATTATAGAAGAAAAACTTATAAGAAAATTAAATGTTTTAAATAAAGATGAAAAACAGCCTTGATGGAATCAATAAAAAAACTTTTTAGCCAATTTATTTTTCCAACTTCGCTTTTAGCGGGCACGATTATCGGCGCTGGAATGTTTGCTTTGCCGTATCTTTTTGAAAAATCAGGAATTATTTTAGGATTGCTTTATTTAATATTTTTTAGTTTAGTTTTCGCGCTAATGCATTTGATGTACGCGGATATCATTATTCGCACGCCCGAAAATCATCGTTTTCCCGGATACGCGGGGGTTTATCTCGGGAAATTTGGTTTTTGGTCAAGTATTTTTATGGCGGTTATCGGCGCTATTTTTGTTTTAACGGTTTATCTGATTTTGTCCGCGAGTTTTATTAATTTAATTTTTCCTAATTTAATAATCGATAATATTTATAAAATTTTATTTTTTTGGCTGATAAGTTCAGCTGCGCTGTTTTTCAATGTAAATAAACTCACCTTTTTGGAATTTTTGGTTTTCGGCGGAATGGTGGTGATTATTTTTATTATTTTTATTTCCGGCATTTTAACAATTGATAAAATAAAATCTTATTCTTTGATTGATTTAAAATATGCTTTCTTGCCGTACGGAGCGATTCTTTTTTCAATGTATGGCCGATCGGCAATCCCAACAGTTCTTGGTTATTTTAGAAACAATAATCAATCTCCCCTTCTGTCAAAATGGCCGATAATTTTAGGAAGTATTATTCCGTCTTTAATCTATATAATTTTTATTTTTGGTATCTTCGGTTTATCAAACAAAATTTCAGAAGATGCCGTTTCCGGACTTGTGGGGCATTTGCCGTTTTTTGTTTTGATATTTTTAGGAGTTTTGGGAATTATTTCTTTGTGGAGCACTTACATTATGATTGGTCGAGATATTAAAAAAACTTTAGAACATGATTTTAAATTATCTCAAATTTTATCAGGATTGATTGTTGTTTTTATTCCGATTATTCTTTATTTATTAGGATTTAAAAATTTTTTGAAGCTTATTGAAATATCCGGCGGGATTATTATCGGACTGGAAGGACTTTTTTTAATTTTAATGTGGCTGAAAGCGTCTAAAATTAACGCGGAAAATAAGATGATTAATAATCTGCATCCATTGATAATTTATCCCCTTCTTATTGTTTTTATCGGCGGAATAGTTTATAAATTAGTGTATTAAAGGAATCAAAAATTTAAAAATCAAAATTACAATTTTTAATTTTAATATTTTACATTGTCATTTTACATTTTAATTTTTTATTATGAATCATCGCAAGCAATATAATATTAAAATAACTTCGTCGCGCACTGCGGAGCGCGAATTCCCAAAAGGAAAAACGGGTTTGCTTTTTTGTAAAGATTGCAACGCGGTTTATTATAAAAAATCATGGCATCGCAGTTTGCGCGCTTATAAAAATTTGCGCGAAGATTTGGCAGTGGCATTTTCTCTTTGCACGGCTTGTAAAATGATAAAAAATAAGCAGTTTGAGGGGGAAATTATTATTAAAAATGTTCCAGAAAAAAATTCTAATGACTTGACTCATTTAATTGAAGCTTTTTGTCATCGGGCGTACGAGAGAGATCCGATGGATAGATTAATTAATTTAGAAAAAACAAAAGACGGGTTTATTGCCACAACTACTGAAAACCAATTAGCGGTAAAACTTGCTAAAAAAATTAAAGAAGTTTTCAAAAAAGTTGATTATAAAATTTCTTATTCTTCGTCTCCGAGCGATGTTGCTTATGTAGTTTTAACTTTTAAGCAATTTTAAGTGGTGAATCGCCACAATTCGATTTATTTATTGGTGAGTTCTATATTTGACAGAGATTTAGGATACTTTGAATTACAAAATAAAGCCGCAGACAGCAAAAGAATAAGTCTTATTCAACCCGCTCACGCCCAGCCGTAGTTTCGTAAGAAACTACGGCTGGGCTGCGCTTTCGTTTAGGTTTCATAAGATTTATTCTTTTGCCGTCTGCGAAAATATGCATTTTGTAATTCAAAGTAGGATAATATCAAAAAACCCGATAAATCGGGTTTTTTGATTGTGTAAAAAATTATTTTATGCGTAATTTAGATTTAAAAAGTGAAAAACATAGATTTTATCTATATTATTTTAAATAAATAAAAATATTGACAAAGAGTGTAAAACAATGTGAAACATTTTTAAGTGTGAAACACTGTGAAACATTGAAAACAGCCCATAGTGTGAAACATGCGTAAAACGCGGGTTTTTTGAGTTTGGCGTTTTTGATGTGTAAAAATTACACAAATGTATCGTTATTTGGCCGTTTAAAGTGTTTCACGTGAAACATTTTATAAAATATCTTTGAATTACGAAACTCGTCGAAATTGCTCTTTTTCAGGAGACTCCCGCAGTTCGACGGAACGAGG
>JBBTRJ010000026.1:0-7626 GCA_038065215.1 Patescibacteria group bacterium | reverse complement strand
AAAATCTTTTTGTCTGCTATTCTCAGTTTAGTTTTATAATTTAAACTAATTTTGCATCATTTTTTTAAATTCTTCGATCATTGGCGTTTTTTCCGGCTCAATGCCGTATAATTCTGAAAGATAGTAAGAACAAAAATTTACTATCAGCAAACTATTCAGCGCCTTTTCTAAAAAAGAATTTCCTTTTAAATCTAAATTTTCAACCTTAAATCCCCTGTTTTCATAAAGTTTTTGGCAAAGTTTCATTCTTTTAATAATTTTCTGATTATCGCTTTTATCTTTTAAAAAGATAAAATGAAATTTGTCGGACAATAATTCAGTTGATTGAATAACATCAAAACTAATCATTTCATTATGATTAAGCTCCGGGAAAACATTATAAAATGCCGGGATCTTTACGCTTTCATTAATTATGATTTTCCAAATCAATGCCAATGCTTCATTATCCGCGGATGAATAAATAATTGGAATTTTATTTATTATTTTAGATGCCAACCGTTTGCCTTCTTTCTCGCAATTTTTATAGTCTAAAAGATCGGCTAATTCAGCTAAATTCCTTAATTCTTTCTCATCGCCAATTAATTTTAATAAAGCTGTCAAACTATATCCCAAAGCCATTCTCGGCTGAAGCCCAACATCAGGTAATTGGATATAAGAAATATTATTTTTTTTGGCAAATTTTAAAAGCTCTCCACCAACCGATATAACCGCTAGATTTAATCCTTTTGATAAAGCCGTTTTAAAAGCGCTTATTGTTTCTTCGGTATCGCCAGAATAAGAACTGACAATAATTAAACTGCTATTGTCAATAATAGCGGGTAAACCATAATTTTTATGAATAATGATATTTAAATTCGGTTTGGCGATTTTTAATAAATCAGCCGCCAAATGAGACCCGCCCATTCCAACAACAATAATTTTTTTAAACTCTCGCAGATTTTCTTTATTTCCAATAATCGGATTAAACTTAAATTGTTGAGAAAAATTTTCAATTATTTTTTTAATATCTATCATATTTCGTAGTTTCGTAATTTATATTCCATATTACAATTCTTTTTTAGATCTTTTGCTTAAAAAATATTCTAAAATAAAAAATATCAATACAAAAACAAGGAGTCCGATTTCCGTAAAACGGAAATATTTTTTAACGATTAAAAATGACGCGCCGGAAAAATATCCCAACCCCCAAACAATAATCAGCCAAACCACAACTGAAATCAAATCATATTTAAACAGCTTAACTAAATCAAAATTTAAAATACCAGCTCTCATAAAAAGCAATCTATGGAATCCGTATGTGAATTTTGAAATAAATATCGTATGAAACGGCCGAACCGTAAGATGATTATCAAGAAATTTAAACCGATTAATAAATTTATTAAATAAACTTGATAGATTATTTAATCGATACCCGGCTTTATACCATAAAAAATCGCCAATAATGGCTCCAAAAAAAGCGATAAATAAAATATACCATTTATTAAAAAATCCGTTATACGCCAAAAAGGCCGAAGCGAATAAAACGATATCCCCTTCCAAAATTATGCCGATAAAAATCAGCAAATAGGCGAATTTCCCCAATAAAACAAGGTAATCCAATAAATAGGAATCCATTTATTAATTATAATTTATTTATTTTTAAACCACAAAAGCGATGGGCTGGCGATAAATATTGAAGAATAAGTTCCGACAATTGTGCCGGTCATAATCAATAAAACAAAATATTTTAAAGCTAATGGGCCATAAAAGAAAAGAGCTAAAAGCACCAAAACTAAAGTGAGTGAAGTATTTATCGAGCGGGCAATCGTTTGAGAAATACTGGAATTAATAATTTCTCCAAGCTCTTTAGCGCTGCGGCTTAAAATATTTTCCCTGATTCTATCAAAAACTACTATCGTATCATGAACCGAAAAACCGATGATTACAAGCAAAGCGACAATAAATTTCGTATCTAATTCAATTCCGAATTTCCAGCTTAAAAACGCTAAAAAACCAATTGAAATAACCGCGTCATGAAATAAAGTTAAAAGAGTGATAACCCCGTATTTCCATGATTTAATCGGATAAGAAACCTTGCGAAAAGCGTATGCCACATATAAAGATATTCCCAAAAGCACCAATATAATCGCCCAAATCGCTTTTCTTTTTAATTCTTTGCCGATTGTCGGGCCGATTGTTTCATAGCGCACTTCTTCAACTGTTCCGAATTTTGTTTTCAATAACGCCAAATAATTTTGATGCTCTTCTTCTGAAATATGGCCTAAGCGCGCCAAATAATTTCCGCTTTCCGATTCTTGATAAATAGTCGCGTTTTTAATATTCAGTTCGTTTTCAAAAAATGTAATTAAGTCGTTGGTCATTAATTGTTGGTTGTTGGTTGTTATTTTAACTTGCCAAAGCGTTCCACCGGTAAAATCAATTCCGACTTTTAATCCGAAAATAAAAACCGAAACAATGCTCGCAATAATTAAAGCTCCTGAAATAAAGAAAAATATGTATCGAAATTTTATTAAATTCATTATTTTATTTTTTTATAAATATTCTCATCATTGTCCTTGTTATTGTTATTGCTGAAAACATTGAAATTAAAACGCCGATAAAAAGCGTCAAACCAAATCCCTTGACAAAACCGGTTGTAAAAGCATAAAGAATAATCGATGTAATTATCGTGCTCACATTGGAATCCTTGATAGACGGCCAAGCGCGCTTGAATCCTTCTTCAATAGCCGTAATTTTTGTCAAACCTCTTTTTATTTCTTCTTTGGTGCGTTCAAAAATCAAAATATTCGCGTCAACTGCCATGCCGATTGAAAGGATAAAACCGGCAATACCTGATAATGTCATCGTGATTGAAAGCAATTTAAAAATCGCCAATGATAAGAAAATATAAATTATTAAAGCAATTGCGGCAAAAATTCCAAAAACGCGATAATAAACAATCATAAAAACAATAATTATTAAAGTACCGATAAGTCCGCCGTAAACCGCTTTTTTAAGCGATTCTTGCCCAAGGCTTGCGCCGACTAAATTTTGGCTTACAAGGCTGATGGGCGCGGGCAAAGCTCCGGCATTAAATCTTGAAACAATTCTTTTTGCTTCCTCGGGAGTAAATTGACCCGTGATTTGCGCTTTACCGCCGGAAATTTTTTCATTAACTCTCGCGCAATCATTTTCACCGATCTGCCTATCAATTGAAATACAAATTAATTTCCCGACATTTTTGGCCGTAATATCTTCAAAAATTTTCGCTCCTTCATCATTGAATTGCAAACTAATTTGCGGCGATCCGGTAGTTTGATCGATAATAATTTGGGCATTTTTAAGGTAGCGACCGGTTAAAACCGTTGGAGCAAATTGCGGCTGATCTGTTTGCGCTGGCGTAGTGGAAGCGCCGACTGCAATTTCAGCCTGCTCATAGAATTCCAAAAACGGAGTTGAGCCGATTTGATTTACCGCTTCTTTAACATCTTTGATTCCGGCAAGTTCAATAATTAAGCGGTATGAATTTCCTTCTTTCGCGCTCACAATCGACGGCTCGGCAACTCCAAATAAATTGACTCTTTTTTCTATAACATCCCGAAGCCCGGAAACAACCGAATCACGGTCATTTCCAGCCACTTGATTCATATCTATTTCATAGACCAATTGCGTGCCGCCGATCAAATCAAGCCCCAATTTCCAAGGGAGTTTATTCTCTAACCAATTAAACGGCTGAGGGAATTTAGGATAAGTAAAAAAAACAGCTGTAATAGCCAAAATAATAATTAAAAAGAATAAAAATATAGGGCGTCTCATTATTAATTTATATTAAACAAAAATAATCAAAAATACAATCCCGACAGGTTTCATTTCTTGTCAAATTCATCCATTAATTGATTAAAATTTTTATCCAAATTATTGATAACTTTCGCTTCTTCATTAATTTTACCGATTAATTCGGAAATTTGCCCGCTGTTTCCTCCTTGCCCCAAAATCTTTTTCTGCAAAACTTCTAATAATTTTATTAAATAATCATTATAGGTTATTAATCTGTTAATTAAGGCTGTTTCAGAACTGATTGCCTGTAAAGCGATCTGCCCCATCGATGCTGGAGAAATATCAGCGAGATTTTTTGCCATAATTTCCAGCTGAACCGATAAATTCACAGCTTGAGATCTTGCTTCGTTATTATTATTCAATTCTTCGGATATTAAATTAAGCGCTTCGGCATATTCTCCTTTTTTGTCAAAATCCGATATTTTATTTATATTTTCCGCTGTTTTTCCGGAAATAACAACGATATTTTTAGCCATTAAGGAAGCTTCTTCTCGAGCTTTTAAAAAATTCGGCGGAATATTTTTTGAGGGCGGAGTTATTATTCTGACGGTAAAATACGCCAAAAAAATTATTATTATAAAAAGTATAAATATTCTGATTCTTCTGGGAATCCTGTAAACGCTATTAAACATTTTTAAAGTATCTCACAATCCTTGAAAAAATCAATAGAATGTTTATTATATAAATAGACTTTTTATTAAAAATCTTTGAATTACAAAATGCGTATTTTCGCAGACAGCAAAAGAATAAATTTTATGAAACCTAAACGGAAGCGCAGAATTTACGAAGTAAATTCGTGAGCGGGTTGAATAAGATTTATTCTTTTGCTGTCTGCGGCCCTATCTCGTAATTCAAAGTAAAAATTTACAAGCCGCGGGTATCGTATAGTGGCAATACTCCAGTTTTCCAAACTGGTGCCAGGGGTTCGATTCCCCTTACCCGCTAAAATGGGAATCGAAGGGTTCTATGGGCGCAGTATTTTGCGTAAGCAAAATACGAGCACATTTAGAACCCAGGGACGATTCCCCTTACCCGCTTAAAATACTCCCGATATAATCGTTTTTTGAATTACAAAATTCTCTTTCAGATAATTTTTGTTGATTTTCGTAATTCAAAATTTATATATATTTTTTAATCTCAATTTCGGTTATACCAACGATCGTTAATATAACCGAAATTGAAGAAAACCATTTTATTATATTGTCCGCAGCTTGGTTTTGTAATTTAAAATTACTTTAATTTTTCTGGACCAATTACGCGGTCATATCTTCGTTCGTTAAAAATAATGGTTGGAATTTTTATTGTTCTTATTTGGTTTTCAACTATTTCCGCTTGTTTTTCAATCCTCTTTTTAACTTCATTAGACTGCGCTGTTTTTTGTATTTCCGTTATTTGTTCGCTGTTATAGCCAATATCTTTAAGCCATTTAAGCAGGACATCCTCGGCCTCTTTTTTTGAATATAAAAGATTAAAATTTTCTTGATATAACGCGCCTTCTTTTGTTTTACTTAAAAATAGCCGTTCTAATATTTGCCAATCCGCGGGAATTTCAAAATTAAGCGGATAAAATTTTACGGCTTCAAGATAAGAAATAACCAAGAAGGAATTTGGAAATTTATAACCGCTGGGGGATTTTAGATCGGGTATTGCGTATGGTATATATGTTAAATTATAAATATCTTCAAACCGCGCGGTTTGTATATTTCTAAATAATTTCGCGCAAAATTTACATCCCGGATCAATAATTTCAAGAGCGATTTGTTTTTGCGAATTAAAAGATTTGTAATAAGTTGCTGTTTCATCAAGATATTCTTCTGGTTTCCAATTTTTAAAACGGTCAGGAACTCGAGAAATTGTTTCTGCTAAAAACAGCGCTTCTTCTTTTGTCCAACTCAAAACACTGAAATTCTTTATCGCCTCAATAAAAGTCTGCTGACCGACAGATACTCCGCACGATTCTCCGCCCAGAGAGCAGGACTCAACATTTTTTGGACTACAGGTATCATAAACAAATAAATTAAGCCCGCCTTGGAACACGATAAGCAAACTCCAAATACTCAAAATTACAAAAACTGTCGCAAAAATTTCAATCCATCTATCCAAAAATCTGGCAAGCCGCGGTCTTGTTAAAATTAATTTTCCAATAATTATGTTTTTAGTTTCTTCTTTAAATCCAATTTCACATGGACGAAAAGTTATTTTTCGCGCTACGCAAATCCATGCTTTCTTAGCAAGCTTGCGATAGCGCGCGGAAAAAATACCCAAAATAGCAAAAATAATAAATGCGGAAATACAAAACATAATTATTGACTATGAATTACGAAATCAAGCCGCAGACAATATAATAAAATAGTTTTTTTTCAATCCGCTCACGGATTTGCAAGGCAAATCCTGCGCTTTTGTTTAGATTTCAGAAAAACCATATTATATTGTCTGCGAAATAAACATTTAGTAATTCAAAGTTATTGAATATTATTGATAATTTTTTTCAAAACTTCAAGAAATTTTTTTACATCTTTTTCCGTGTTATGCAATCCTAAAGAAATACGAAGCAAGGGCGGATAATTTTTGACATTTTGAAGATAATAATGACAACAAAAATAACCGCTGCGCGCCATTATATTCTGCTGTGATAAAAAAGCGGCCAACCTGTGCGCGTCAATATCCTGTAAATAAAAACTTATAATAGCACTTGGTTTGTTGTTCAATAAATGAACACCTTTCAAAGACGCGATACCTTCAAACAAAATGTGAGTAAGTTTTTTTCTTGTTGCTCTAAATTCTTCAGATTTATAAGTTTTCAGCCAATCAATCACAGCTCCCAAACCAATAATTCCAGCGAAGTCTTGCAAACCAGGCTCAAGTTTGCAAGCTAAGTCATTTTGAGGTATAGAAAAGCTGTTTTCATCAAGCTTCTCCACCATACCGCCTCCAACAAATGAAAGTTCTAATGAATTTATAAGCTGTTTTTTTGCCACAATAACACCAAGACTTGGGGCGTACATTTTATGTCCGGAAAAACAAAGCGCGTCAAAATCCGCCTTACGCAAAAGAGATATATTACCAACCATACTCTGCGCGCCATCAATTATAAGTATGCCGCCCATACTATGAATATCGTCAGCAAGGATTTTAATATTTTGCAAAACCCTGCCGTCAATATTTGAGGTTGCGCTCACAACAACAATTGCTCCACTTAAATCTTCTTTTTTATACATTAAAGAACCATCTTCGGTTCTTGGAAGAATTTTTTTTGGAATATTTAATCTTTTAGTGGCGGTGATTGTTGGAAGAAAAACAGAATTATGTTCTATTTCTGATGTTATGATTTGTTTATACTTTCCAACAGGAAGTTGATGCAAAATGAGATTTAATCCATAACTTGTATTTAAGGTAAACGCGGTTTGATATTCTTTTGCGGATTTATTAACAAAATCAAGAATTTTTTCTCTGGTTTTTATTATTTCTTCATCAACTCGTTTTCCCCATTCATATTTTACTCTTCCGCCACAAGCGTTATATTCACGAAAATATTCATTCATAGCATCCAATACTCTCTGGGGGCGGAGAGTTTGGCACGCAGAATCTAAATATACCGTATTTTCAGATATATACTCAAAATCTTTTCTTGCCGAAAGTATGCTTTCTATTTTTTTATTAAAAAAAATATTCATATAAATCTTTATAATTTAAGCGCGTTATCAAGTAAAGACTTAAACTCTTCATAAATGACAGCATTTTTGAAAAACATCGGCGCGAACCATATTTTGCAAAACCGCCAATTCAATTTTGAGCCCAAAATACAATACG
>JBBTRJ010000025.1:0-1374 GCA_038065215.1 Patescibacteria group bacterium | reverse complement strand
TTTTGCTGTCTGCGGTTCTATTTCGTAATTTAAAGTATATAATAAAATAATGAAATTTCAAGATGTCAAACTTATTATAGGATTGGGCAATCCGGGCAAAGAATATGAGAAAACATACCATAATGCCGGATTTTTAGCTATTGATTATTTTGTTAAAAATTCCCCAATTTCTAAACCGTTAAAAACTGATGTTTATATGAATCAATCTGGAGAATTTGTCGCAAAAATAGCCAGAAAAAATAAAATAAAACCTGAAGAAATTTTAATTGTCCATGATGATTTTGATATTGAAATCGGAAATTATAAAATTTCTTTCAGTCGCGGAAGCGCCGGACACAATGGCGTTGAATCAATCATAAAATCTCTAAAAACAAAAGATTTTTGGCGCTTGCGAATAGGCATTCGCCCGCAAAATTCAAAACAAAAAGCTGAAAAATTTGTGCTTAAAAAAATTAGCAAAGAAAACTTAAAAATATTAAATGAAGTTTTTGAAACAGCTGCGCTATTATTGATATAATGGCAAATAAACCGTAAAAGTTGTTTCTTCTGAATTGCTTTTTACATCAATCCTTCCCTTATGTGCCCTAACAATAGCTTTCGAAATTGCCAAGCCAACGCCAGAACCATCTTCTTTTGTAGAAAATAATGGATAAAAAATTTTATCTATTATTTCTTGCGGAATTTGCGGACCATTATTGCTAACTGAAAAAAACATTTGATCTTTTTCACTGCCGCTAACTATCTTAATTATTCCATTATGTTTTTTAGTTTGATCGGATTGATCTAAAATTGCTTCTTTCGCATTGATTACAAAATTTAAAATAGACATCTTTATTTTAGTGGAGTCAATATTAATTAATTTATCAAAATTTAAATAAGATTCAAATTTTATTCTCTCATCCATTTCCATATCTATTACATCATTAATAATGCTATTTATATCAATATTCTCTAATTCAAGTTGATGCTGATGACTCACAAAATCAACAGCCGTATTAAGAATTTTATTCAATCGAACCATCTCTTTAGAAATAATCTCGTTGTATTTTTTTATTTTCTCAACATCTTCTTTTGAAAATAAAATTCCGTTTTCTGTTTCTACACCTAAGTCAATTTTTTTCGTTATCCTATCAGCAAATCCGCCAATTGAAGTTAATGGATTTCTTAACTCATGAATAACATCCATAAGCACTTTTTCAACAGCTTGTTCTTCTGCTTCTTTTTTTATATTTTTTTCGCAATCATCGCATTCGCGTTGGAGCTGTTTTATATCAAAACCTTCTTTATTATTATTCATATAATATCATTCTATTCTTTATTTTTATTTTTAACAAATTAAATGAATTTGCGCTGTATTACTCTGCTTTGCTCGAA
>JBBTRJ010000024.1:0-5153 GCA_038065215.1 Patescibacteria group bacterium | reverse complement strand
AATGGTGCGCGGGAGAGGATTCGAACCTCCAAGCCCTTGCGAGCGCTACCACCTCAAGGTAGTGCGTCTGCCAGTTTCGCCACCCGCGCAAATTATTTACGCCGCCACTCCAATTTTCTGACGAGATCTTTTCTTTGAAATATCTCTTAAGAAATACAATTTAGAACGATGAACTTTTTTAGGAGAGCTGATAATTTCAACTTTGGCGATTACCGGAGAATTGATAGGATAAATTTTTTCAACAGAAATTTCGCCGCTCATAAAACGAACGGTAAAAGTGGCGCCAGCTTCGCTGCCGTGTTTTCTTGAAAGCACGACTCCTTTAAATTTGCTGATTCTTTCCTTATCCCCTTCTTTAATTCTTTCGGAAACTCGGACAACCGCTCCGGATTTAATTTGATTTAAAATTTCTTTGTCAATCATAATGGTCTAAATAATAGCAAGTGTTTAATTTTCCGTCAATCCCGATAAAACATTTTTCAAATCTTCCGGCAAATCCGCTTCAATCTTCATACGGTGGCCGTCCGATAAACTGAATTCAAGCGATTTAGCATGAAGAAATTGGCGGTTTAAATTCAAAACATTTTTTTTCGGCCCATATAAAGAATCTCCGACAATCGGATGCCCGATTGAAGATAAATGAATTCTTATTTGATGCGTTCTACCGGTTTTCGGCATTACTTTTATTAAAGAAAAATATTCTTCTTTATTTTTTTTATCAGATATTTTATATTTAAATTCTTTTAAAGCTTCATATTCCGTTATCGCCTCTTTTTCCATCTTTCCTTTCCAAATTGTTCTTTTTGTAGTACCTGATTTTAAAGCGATAGGTTTATTTATCACTCCTTTTTTTGATTTTAATTTTCCGTAAACTAACGCCAGATATTCTTTTTTGATTTGATGGTTCTGGAAAAGACTTTTTAAATAATCAAAATATTCTTGATTTAGGGCAACAATAATAATTCCCGAAGTGTCTTTGTCTAAGCGATGGACTATTCCCGGACGAATTTCCGGCGCATCGCCCACATTTTTTATTTCCGGATATTTTTCCAATAACCAATCAACTAAAATAAATTCTGATTTTAAATTTTGGGTTTTTGGTTTTAGATTAATTTGATGAACTAAAACACCAGCTGGCTTATTAATAGCTAAAAAATTATTATCTTTATAAATAACATTAATTTCCATTAAAAATAAAAAGATTATAAATGGTGCGCGATAAAGGGATCGAACCTTTGACCTTTTCAATGTCAATGAAACGCTCTACCACTGAGCTAATCGCGCAATATTTTATTTGGTGGGCAATGAAGGAATGCGTCCCCGGGTTTTAGATTCCTCGCTTCACTCGTCATAAAACCCTTCAATTCCTTCCACTCGTTATTTATTAAATCTTATTGTGCGAGTGGAAGGAATCGAACCTTCGGCCTCTGTCTTATCAGGACAGCGTTCTACCACTGAACTACACTCGCATAATTTTATTCTTTAATTAATCCTATTTTTTTTAATCCTTCGAAATTTATCCCAGCCGCTTTTTGATCTCCAACCAATCCAATGTTAAGGGCGGTATTAATTTTAATAGCTAAAAAATTTATCGCGTAAACAACAAAAATAATTCCTATAATAATCAACAACGCGCTAACAGTTAAAAATAATATGTCGCTTTTGCTTTTCATAAAGTTTTTTATTGAAAATAAAATACTTTTCCGCTTAATTGTGATTTAAATTGATTGTCTTTTTGGCCGATATCCAAACTGCTTAATTTAACAGAATATCTGCTATTTTCAATAGCTTTTATAAAATTAATTATATCATCAATATTCCCGTCAATATTCATATTTAATCCTATCCAATTCAAATCCGTTTTAGAAACAGGGCTTTCACCGGCAAAAGATGACGAAAAATTAACTTTATTTTGAAAAGCGACTATATTAAATTCTCTTGATAAATTTATCAGCCGATCTTTATTCGGCAAAAATGAATCCACTAATGGAATATAGGGCTTAAATTTTTCCATATCATCGCGCAAATCAGATAAATTTTCAGTCGTTGAAAAACGCGAATTTAGATTGTTTCTTAATCCATTAATTTGCCATACTCTTTTATCAATATCCCATCCAATCAAAAATAACGCCGTTAATAAAATTAAAATCGCGGCAGTTCCTATTCCTATCAATATTGTTAACTGTCTTTTCATTGATTATATTTATGTTAATGGATAAAAAAACCAAAATCAAGATTATTTCTTTGGATAATCACTTATTTCCAAAACTTCTTAAGGAAATTCCAGATGCTCCGAAAAAAATTTATGTATTAGGAGAATTGCCGGATTTATCAGATGATTCGCCCCTGATTGCCATTGTCGGAACAAGAAAAGCCACTGACTATGGAAAACAGTTTGCTAAAGAAATTTCTCAAAAATTAACCGAAATGGGAGTAATTATAGTAAGCGGCTTGGCAATGGGCATAGACACCGCCGCTCATGAAGGCGCGATTGCGGCCAATGGAAAAACTATTGCTGTTTTAGCAAATGGGCTTGATTCAATTTATCCGGCTCAAAATGAAAATCTGGCAAAAAAAATTTTAGAATTAGGCGGCGCGATTATTTCTGAATATGCGCTCACCACTCCGGCTTACCCAAATCAATTTTTAGAAAGAAATAGGATTGTGAGCGGATTAAGCATTGCCACGATTGTTATTGAAGCCCCCAACAGATCCGGCTCGATTGCCACTGCTCGATTAGCCGCTGAACAAGGCAGGGAAGTTTTTATTTTGCCCGGGCCGGCAAATCATCCAAACTATCAAGGATCTCATAAATTAATAAGAGATGGCGCAAGGTTAATAACATCGCTTGAAGATATTTTAGAAGACCTTAATATAAATCAAAATTTAAAAATCAAAAATCAAAATGACAATGCAAAATTTAAAAATGATATAAATAAAATTTCTGATAAAAACCAATTATTAATTATTAAAGCGGTTCAAAACGCCGGCAAACCGCTATATATTGACGAGATTATTAAAATAACTAAACTTGAACCGCATATCGCCAGTCAAACCATTGCTTTTTTAACAATCGCTGGAATAATAAAAGAAGCTGAAAATAAATTGACCCTCTGAACAATAATTTACCGTCGGCAAAATTATTGTTCAAAGGGTCTAACATACATTATGAAATTAGTAATAGTTGAATCTCCTACAAAAACAAAAACGATTTCTAAATATTTAAAAGGAGATTATATTGTTCTCGCCAGTGTCGGGCATATCCGAGATCTTCCAAAAAATAATAAAAAAGCTATAGATATTCCAGCTGGCTTTATCCCCTATTATGAAATATCTAAAGGCAAAGAAAAAATAGTGGCGGAAATAAAAGAATTAGCAAAAAAAGCTGATGAAGTTTTACTTGCCACTGATCCCGACCGCGAAGGAGAAGCTATTTCTTGGCATATTAAAGAAGCTTGCGGACTCAAAAAACCGAAACGCATAGTCTTTTATGAAATTACTGAAAACGCCGTCAAAGAAGCAATAGAACATCCCCGCGATATTGACGCTAATTTAGTAAAAGCTCAAGAAGCTCGCCGCGTATTAGACAGACTGGTTGGTTATGATTTAAGCGGTCTTATTTGGAAAAAAGTGCGCTATGGATTATCAGCCGGACGAGTTCAATCGCCGGCTTTGCGAATAATAATGGAACGAGAACGCGAAATCCGCGCTTTTGCGTCGGAAAATTATTGGGTTATCTCCGGAGAATTCCAAACCGAAGGAAAAAATAAAATTATCTTAACCTGCGAAGAAGAACCAAAAAATGAAGAAGAAACAAATCGTATTTTAGAAATTGCTCGCGCTAATCCTTGGAAAATTATAGAAATAAAACAAACTGAAACAAAAAGATCTCCTCGCGCGCCATTTACCACATCAACATTACAGCAAACCGCCAGCTCGCGACTCGGATATTCGCCAAGCCGCACAATGGGTGTTGCTCAAAAACTTTATGAACAAGGCCTTATCACATATATGAGAACTGATAGCGTCAATATTAGCAAAGAAGCCCTGCCGCAAATTTATGCAACAATAGAAAAACAATACGGCAAAGAATATCTCGCTCCGCGAATATATGCATCAAAAAGCAAAAATGCTCAAGAAGCTCACGAAGCGGTGCGCCCGACAAATTTCAGCCAAAAATCAGCCGGTTCAAACGACGAACAAGAAAAACTTTATCGATTGATTTGGGAACGCGCAGTTTCTTCCCAAATGGCTGACGCAAAAATAATGAAAACAAAAGTTTCCGCGAATATCATATCGCGATCCGAAACTACGAACACATCCGAATCTGAAAAAAATAACATTCCGAATTTTTCCGTAATTGGCAGTATCACTATTTTCCAGGGATGGCTCGCGGCAGACATAAATGCGCAAGGAGAAGAAACTCAAATTCCAAAAATTTCAAAAAATGAATCTTTAAAATTATTGAATATTGAATCTCAAAGCAAACAAACCGAACCGCCGGGAAGATATACCGAAGCCGGACTCGTAAAAGAACTTGAAAAAAGAGAAATCGGCAGACCAAGCACTTACGCGTCAATTATTAAAACAATTCAAGATCGCGAATATGTAATTAAAGAAGGAAAAACATTGAAACCAACCGATACCGGAGAAGTGGTCAGTAATTTTCTCGAACAAAATTTTGCATCTTATATTAGCGACTCTTTTACCGCGGAAATGGAAAACGAACTTGACAAAATCGCCGAAGGCAAAAGACAATATGAAAAAATGTTAAAAGATTTTTACGGGCCATTTTCCAAAGAAGTAAAAACAAAAAGCAAAACAACGGAAAAACTCACCAATCTCGGCGAGGCGGACGAAAAATTCAAATGCCCTGTTTGCAATGGATCAATGGTTATTAAACTTTCAAAAATTGGCAAATTTTTAAGCTGCGCAAAATTTCCGGAATGCGTTGGCGCGCGAAAAATAGATGGAACAGAAATGGAAGGCCCGAAAGAAACAGGTGAAATGTGCCCGAAATGCGGAGCCGAAAGCGAGGGCGGAGTCTCGCCAAAAACGAGAAAAGAAGGAAAATTAATAGAACGCGAAGGCAGATTCGGAAAATTTATCGCTTGCTCAAATTATCCAAAATGCAAATTTATTAAAACCAGTCC
>JBBTRJ010000023.1:12568-13923 GCA_038065215.1 Patescibacteria group bacterium | reverse complement strand
AAAAAAATAAAATGGGATATTCCTCTTTTGGAAGGTTATAAATATAAATTTTTGAAAAATTTTTCTTTGAAACCATCAAGCGAATTTTGGGGACAGATTAACCTTGGGATTATAAAAGAAATTTATGATTTAAGATTTAAGAATTATAATGGGATTTTAATATTCGGCTGGAATTCATTCACAAATTGGATGGCATTTTTAACGGCATTCATATTAGGCCTTCCGGTATTTTTAAGAGGTGAAAATCCATTGAATCAAGAATTATTAAAGCCAAAATGGAAAATAAAAATCAAAAAAGTTATTTTAGGCAATCTTTTTAAAAGAATAAGCGCTTTTTTATATATTGGCGAGGAAAATAAAAAATTTTATCAATATTATGGCGTATCGGAAGAAAAATTATTTTTTGTTCCTTATGCGGTTGATAATGAGCGTTATATCGCGGCAGCGGAAAATTTTGAACCGCAAAAACAAAAATTCAGGAATGAATTGGGAATAAAGCAAAATGATGGAGTTATTCTTTTTGGCGGGAAATTAATAGAAAAAAAACGGCCGATGGATTTACTAATGGCCTATGAATTATTATCTAAAATAAAAAATCAAAAAATTAAAATCCATTTGGTTTTTATGGGCGACGGCGCCCTACGTCTTGAACTTGAAAAATATGTAGAAGAAAATAATCTTAAAAATATTCATTTTGTCGGTTTTAAAAATCAAACTGAATTGCCGAAATATTACGCAATGGCTGATGTTTTTATTTTGCCATCGGGCGTGGGCGAAACATGGGGGCTGATGGTAAATGAAGCAATGTGTTTTGGTTTGCCGGTAATTGTATCTGATATAGTGGGTTGCGGCTTTAATCTTGTAAAGCAAGGAGAAAACGGATATATTTTTCCTCTCGGCAACGTTGAAAGATTAGCTGATTATTTAACGGCTATTTTAGAAAATTTTAATAAAAGAATTTTGTTTGGAGAAAAATCATTCTCAATAATTCAAAAATACAATTATGAAAACGATATTAAGGGAATTTTAAAAGCAATAATATGTTCAACTAAATGATAAATTTTTCTAAAATTTCAAATAAATCAATAATTGGTAAGTTATTAAGACTTTTTTTAAAAATAATTCCCAATAATACTATTTTACCGATTTTTCAAGGAAGATTAAAATGGAAAAGATGGATAAGGGGGTCTGGTATGGATAGTTATTGGCTTGGGAATTATGAGTTGGAAAAAGTCGTCAGTTTTGAAGAAAATATTAAAAAAGGAGATGTTATTTTTGATATTGGCGCTCAGTCGGGATTTTATACTCTTTTAGCTTCTGAATTGACTGGTGAAGACGGTAAAGTTTTTTCTTTT
>JBBTRJ010000023.1:4581-12468 GCA_038065215.1 Patescibacteria group bacterium | reverse complement strand
CATAGAATTAATGAAAATATTCATAAAGATTGCTGTGATTTTTTAAAAAGTATTGGCTATAAATTGAAAGCAATGGATAAAATTGAAATTGAAAAATCCGATGAAATAATAGCTTATTAATTTTTTATATAAAATATATTGATTATTGTGATTAATCTTAGTAATATTAGTTAATGAATATTTTTGTTGCCGGTGGCGCCGGTTTTATAGGATCAAATTTTATAAGGTATATTTTAAAAAAACATAAAAATATTAATGTTTTAAATTATGATGCCATTACTTATTCCGGAAACCTTGATAATTTAAAAGATGTAGAAAACAATAAAAGGTACAAATTTATCAAGGGGAATGTAGCCGATAAAAAGAAACTTAATAAAGTTTTTAAAGTTTTTAAGCCGGATTATGTTATTAATTTTGCCGCTGAAACGCATGTTGATAAAAGCATTCATGTTGGAGCGAAGGAATTTATAGATACCAATATTACTGGCGTTTTCAATATTTTAGAAGAAATAAAAACCAATTCTAAAATTAAAAAATATGTGCAAGTTTCAACAGATGAGGTTTATGGCAGTTTGAGCCTGGAATCTAAAAATAAATTTAAGGAAGATACGGCTTTTGCTCCTAATGTTCCTTATGCGGCCACCAAGGCCAGCGGCGATATGCTTTGCCGGGCATATTTTAAGACATTTAAAGTTCCGGTGGTTATCACCCACTGTTCAAATAACTATGGGCCATACCAATATCCTGAAAAACTTATACCTTTTTTAGTTTTAAGAATGTTGGAGGAAAAAAAAATTCCTCTTTATGGAGATGGCAAAAATGTGAGAGATTGGATTTATGTTTTAGATCATTGTTCTGCATTAGAGTTGTGTTTGTTTAAAGGCAAGCCGGGAGAAACTTATAATATTGGAGCTGATAATGAAAAAAATAATTTAGAAATAGCAAATTTAATATTAAAATATTTTAATCGCGATAAATCGCGGCTGGAATTTATTTTTGACAGGCCCGGGCACGACAGAAGATATGCCATTGATTCATCAAAAATAAAAAGAGAATTGGGTTGGAAGCCGAAATATAAATTTGAAAAAGCTTTTAGAGAAACAATAGATTGGTATCTAAACAATAAAAATTGGATAAATAAAATCAGAAAAAAAACCGGTGTTTTTAATCCCCATATTGATCTTTGGAAAGGCCATAAGTTAAATAAAAAATAAAATTATGAAAGGCGTTATTTTGGCAGGCGGTTTTGGCACAAGATTGCACCCGCTTACTCGTATTACCAATAAACATCTTCTGCCGGTTTATAACAAGCCGATGATTTTGTATTCTTTAGAAACTTTAAAAAATTCCGGTATTAATAAAATTATGATTGTTTGCGGGAAAGAGCACGGGGGAGATTTTATGAATTTTTTAGGATCTGGGAAAGAATATGGCGTAAAGATTTCATATTCATTACAAAATGGCGCCGGCGGAATAGCTGAAGCATTAAGTTTGGCAGAAGATTTTGCCGATAACGGCAAGATAGCGGTTATTTTAGGGGATAATATTTTTGAAAACGACTTTTCAAGAGACATAGAAGAGTTTAAAAATCAGGAAGGCGCGAAAGTTTTTATTAAAAAAGTTGAAGATCCGTCAAGGTTTGGGGTTGCTGAATTAAATAACGACAAAATTATTGGTATCGAAGAAAAACCTAAAAATCCGAAATCAAAATTTGCAACAGTTGGTTTTTATCTTTATAATTCGGATATTTTTAATAAAATAAGAAAATTAAAACCTTCGGCTCGCGGAGAGGTTGAGATTACAGACGCCCATAATCTTTATATAAAAGATAATAAATTATTTTATGGTATTGTTAATGGTTTTTGGTCTGATGCCGGAACTTTTGATTCTTTATTAAAAACTTCGCAATGGATTGCGAAAAAATTTAAATAATATATATGACAATAAATTTTGATAAAATTTTAATCACCGGCGCTAATGGCATGGTTGGCAATTATGTTGATTTTGGGATAAAAACCGACAGGCGTTCTTTGGATATAACCGATTTAAAAGAAATTTTAGCTGTTTGCCGGAAATATAATCCAGAAGCGATAATTCATTTGGCCGCTGAAACTGATATGGAAAAGTGCGAAATTGATCCAGGCCGGGCTTATCTTATAAACAGCGCCGGCACCTATAATGTAGCTAAGGCAGCCATATCAGTTGGCGCTAAAATGGTTTATATTTCAACTAATGCGGTTTTTGACGGCCGAAAAAGCGCTTCCTACAACGAGGATGATGAGCCGAATCCGCAAAATGTTTATGGCCGGTCTAAATATATAGGCGAATTGATTGTTCAGAGCTTGCTTGATGATTATTTAATTATTCGCACTAGCTGGATTTTCGGTGGCGGACCGGAAAAAGACCAAAAATTCGTGGCAAAAATAATAAATCAAATTAAAAATAAAGATGTAAAAGAAATAAGGGCTGTTAATGATCAAATCGGGTCGCCGACTTTCGGAAAAGACTTAATTGAAGGAATTAAAATTTTGCTTCAAAAAGACGAAAGAGGGATTTTTCATATGTCTAATACTGGTATTGATTCGCGCTATGATGTCGCTAAATTTATTATTGACTCTCTAAGACCCGAAGTTAAAGTTATTCCGGTGGATTCATCTTATTTCAATTTAGACGCCAAAAGGACAAAAAATGAAGGCTTGGCTTCTAAAATTAATTTAATGAGACCTTGGCAGGAAGCCTTAAAAGAATATTTAGAAACCGAATGGAAACAATTTTTAAAATAATGAGAGAACAATTTATTCATAAAAAAAAATGCAGGATTTGCGATAGCGAAAATTTAATTGAAATTCTTGATTTAGGCGAAATGCCGCCGGCCAATTCTTTTTTGAAAAAAGAAGATTTAAATAAGCCGGAAAGAAAATTTCCTTTAGTCGTATATTTTTGCAAAAATTGTGGACTTTTACAGCTTTTAGATGTGGTAAATCAGGAATTGCTTTTCGGTTATTATGATTATTTGACTTCTGCCAGTAAACCGCTGGCTGAGCATTTTATTGGGATGGGCAATGAGCTTGTTAAAAATTTTATTGGAACAAAAGACGATTTAATGGTTGAAATTGGAGGCAATGATGCGGTTCTTTTGTCTGCGGTAAAAGATAAATGCCGCGTTTTAAATATAGAACCGGCGAAAAATGTTGCTGAATTATCAAAGAAAAAAGGCGTAGAAACGATAAATGAATTTTTTAGCAAAAAATTAGCCGAAGAAATTGTTAAAAAATATGGAAATGCAAAAGTTGTCGTGGCTAATAATGTAATAGCACACATTGATGACCTAAAGAGTGTTTTTGAAGGGGTTAAGACTTTAATTGGAGAGGACGGTACTTTTGTTTTTGAAATTCATTGGGTGGGAAATTTGATAAGTGAAGGAGGTTTTGATCAAATTTATCACGAGCATCTTTGTTATCATTCTTTAACAGCGTTAAATTATTTGGTCAATCAAATGGGTTTAAAAATTTTTGACGTTGAGCTGATTCCTATCCATGGGCAATCAATGAGAGTTTTTGTCGGGAAGAATTTTAAATCATCAGAAAGAGTCAGAGAATTTTTAAAAAAAGAAAAAGAATTAGGATTAGATAAAATGGAGACATTTTTGGAATTTGCCGAAAAGGTTGAAAGCAATAAAAATAAATTAAAAGATCTTTTGTTGGAATTGAAAAAAGATGGTAAGCGAATTGTTGGTTATGGCGCTCCGGCAAAAGGCAACACATTACTTAATTATTTTGAAATAACTCTGAATTTGGTTGATTATGTAATTGATACGACTCCGTTAAAACAGGGGCTTTATACTCCCGGTGCGGAAATTCCAATTTACCATCCCGACAAATTAAAAGAAGAAAAACCTGATTATATTTTGCTTTTAGCGTGGAATTACGCCGATGCGATATTGGAAAAGGAAAAAGAATTAAGAAATAGCGGAATTAAATTTATCATTCCGGTTCCTGATATAAAAATTGTTTAAATTGCGGCAATAATTATTTTTTTATGAAACAAATTAATTGCAATTTTTGCGGAAGCGATAACACAAAGTTTCTTTATGAAACAAAAGATCGGATGATCCGTAGAAACGATCAAAAAAAATTTAATATCGTTGTTTGTAAAAATTGCCGGCTTGCTTATTTGAATCCCCAGCCGGAATGGGAGGATTTGGAATATTTTTATGGCGATGTTTATTATACAAATGCCCAGATTGGCAATAATAAAAAAAGCGCTATTTATAATTTAATCAGAAAAATAAAAAGAGCGGTCATCGGCCCTTATAAACCAAAATTTTGGAATTTTAAGAAAGAAAACGGGAATTTTTTGGATATCGGTTGCGGAAACGGAGCTTATGAATCTTATTTAATCAAGGATAATTCCGGCTGGGAATTTTACGGCGTTGAGCCGAATAAAAATTCTTTTCAAGTGGCAAAAAATATAGAAGGATTTAAAGTATTCAACGGCAATTTGAAACAAGCGGATTATCCTGCTGATTTTTTTGATGTTATCTTAATGAGCCATTCATTAGAACATTTATCGGATCCAATGTTGAGCTTAAAAGAATGTTATCGTATTTTAAAACCGGGCGGGCATTTAGTTGTTAATGTCCCGAATTTTAATTCTTTAGCAAGGCGTTTTTTTGGAAAATATTGGTTTCATCTTGATGCGCCAAGGCATCTTTTCCATTTTACTCCCAATGTTTTAGAAAAGATGATGGAAAAATCCGGTTTTAAAATAAAACAGATTAAATTTGAAGTTCTTTCCGGCAGTATAACAAGAAGTTTGGCCTATAGATTTAATAAAGATAAATTTTTTTTTGAGAAACCGATAATATCATTGATTATCCATTATTTGATTTTTCCGATCGATAGATTTATAGAATTGATTTATTTGGCCAGCGGGTTTAAAATTATTGTTCTTAAAAAGAAGTTTTAATTATTATGAAAATCCATATCACTAATTGCCCCAAAAAAACGCCGTATCATTATGTTAATTTAATAGCAGATGCGTTTAAAAAATTAGGGCATGATGTTTTTGAATTTGACGATAATGAGTATAGTTCGTCTTATTTAAAAATAGACAGTCTTATTAGAAGATCGCCGATTTTTGCATTAACTAAAAAAAATCCGGAATATTTTGATTTTAAACAAAAACATAAAAATTTTATAGGAAAGCAATGGTTCAAAACTTTAAAAGATTTTAAGCCAGATTTATTATTGGTAATTAATTCAGGCTGGATTTCTTTTGAGTCAATAAAAATAGCAAAAGAAAATTTTCATATTCCAAAATCTGTATGTTGGGTTGTTGATGATCCGGGCGTTTCAGCTGCCGAAGATTTAGTTGGAACTTTGCCGTATTATGATATTGTTTTTAGCACTGATCCTGGTTGGATTTCTTTTATTAAATTTTTTAATCAAAATGTATTTTATTTACCATTGGCGAGTTCCGAATTGATTTATAAGCCGCTTGATATCCGGCGTGATTTGGATTTTTCTTTTGTGGGAAGTTTTTTCATAAAAGATCCAGCTGGATTTTT
Organism: Patescibacteria group bacterium; assembly: GCA_038065215.1. Taxonomy (GTDB): domain Bacteria; phylum Patescibacteriota; class Minisyncoccia; order UBA6257; family UBA9933; genus JBBTRJ01. Next base: position 6,899 of record JBBTRJ010000023.1, on the reverse strand, counting down.
CAGGGCGTTTATCATTTCTCATTTGCCGAAAAATTACAAAGTTGAAATTTACGGGCCCGGAATTAATTGTTTTAAAAATATTTATCCGGAATTGAAAAATTTTAATTGTTTTAACAAGCATATTGATGCCGGAGAGCTTAACCACATTTGGAATCGTTCTAAATTGACGGCGGTTATTTATCACCCTCAAGTTAGAGAAGGTAGCGCTCCGAGAGTTTTTGACGCCGCTTTAGCTAAAATTCCGCAAATTATCCAATATACCCCGACAATCATTGATTTATTTCCCGGTATTGATTTGCCTCTTTTTAATTCTATTCCCGAATTTATTTCTAAGACGGACTATTATTTAAATCGGCCGAAAGAAAGCCAAGAATTAGCTGAAGTAATGTTTGATATTGTTAAAAATAAGCATTTATTTATTCATCGGGCGAAAACTATAATTGAATTTTTAGATAAAAAATGAGTAATAAACTAAAATTCAGCATCATAATTCCTTCTCATAATGAGAAAGAAGATATTAGATTGTCGATTGAATCGGCGATAAATCAAACTTATCAAAATAAGGAAATTTTTGTTGTTGATGATTCAAGCGATAATACCCCTCAAATTATTAAAGAATATGAAAAATTCGAGGTGAAATTGATAAACGGGCCAAGAAAAGGCTGTTGCGGAGCAAGAAATTTGGGGATGAAAATTGCAACCGGCGATGTGATAGTTCTTTTAAATGGAGATGTTCGCTTGCCAAGCGATTTTTTGGAAAAAATATTAAAGCATTATGAAGTCGGAGCGGATTATGTTTTAGTTGAAGCGAAGGCTTTTAATTTGGAATCTCTTTGGGCTCGGTTTATTGAAATGCAGCATCGTTATGAAGAAGAAAAAATCGGTCAAAATGCGGAATGGACAGAAGGGTTTTCTTGTCGTCGGCAAGCGGCGATTAGTATCGGGCTTATTCCGGGTGATTTTAAGGCGCGATTTTGCCGCGATTGGTTTTTAGGCAAAAAATTAGGCGAAGCGGGATTTAAAAAAATTATTGATTATTCAATAATTGTTCCTCATAAATCACCCGATAATTTTAGAGAATATTGGCAAGTTAGGAAAAATCGCGGCAGATTTTCAGCTTTAACTCAATATTTTTTGCTTCAGCGCAACCGCGGATTTTTAGCCTTTAAATTTTTAATTAAAGATTTGATATGGTTTTTGGAATTTGTTTTTATTTTTCCGATTGCGATTAAAATATATAAAATTAGTAAATTTTCCGAAAATCCAGCAAAAGATTTTTTTCCTTTTTTATTCGCGTATTTTATCCAAAAAATTGCTTTTATATATGGTGAATGGAGCGGATTAATATTAAGAAATTAATTTATGAATTTATGAAAGTTATTATTTCAGTCGGCGGCAGATTCCACTCTTTTAATTTAGCTCAACAATTGTTAAAGCGCGATTATCTCAAAAAACTAATTACTTCATACCCGAAATTCGAGGTTGTCAAATACGGAATTCCAAAAGAAAAAGTAAAAACCGTTGTTCTTAAGGAAATTTTAGAGAGAGGATGGAGAAAATTACCGCGATTTTTAAAAAACATTTATAATCCGCAATATTTGATTCATGAAATTTTTGATAAATTGGCAGCTAAAAAAATTGAAAAAGCCGATATTTTTGTCGGCTGGGCGAGTTTTTCTTTAAATTCTTTTAAAAAGGTCAAAGAATTTAAAATGATTAAAATTTTAGATGAAGGAAGCTCTCATATTATTTTTAGAAGAGATATTGTAAAAGAAGAATATGAAAAATTCGGCGTTAAACCGGAGCTTCCCCATCCGAAACTTGTTGAAAAAGAATTAAAAGAATATGAAGAAGCGGATTATATTTGCGTTTCTTCTTTATTTGCTAAAAAAACTTTTTTGGATAAAGGCATTTTGGAAAATAAAATTATTCATATTCCTTACGGAGTGGATTTGTCAAATTTTCAGCAAATTAAAAAGAATGATAATGTTTTTCGGGTAATTTTTGCTGGTGGTATGACTTTAAGAAAGGGTGTTCATTATTTGCTTCAGGCATTTTCAGAATTAAATTTGCCAAATTCAGAATTAATGCTTATCGGTTCGTATAATGATGAAATTAAACCGTTTTTTAAAAAATATGAAGGTAAATTTAATTGGATTGGGTCTATTCCTCAGAAAGAGCTTTACAAGTATTATTCACAAGGGTCGGTGTTTGTTTTAAATTCCATTGAAGATGGGTTTGGGATGGTGATTATTCAGGCAATGGCTTGCGGTTTGCCGGTGATTGCGACTGAAAATACCGGCGGTTTGGATATTATC
>JBBTRJ010000023.1:0-4481 GCA_038065215.1 Patescibacteria group bacterium | reverse complement strand
GGCATAAAAAATTTTTTAAGAAATAAATATGTTCCGCGAACGGTAATTATAGATATTGTCGGGATGTGTAATTTAAGATGCCCTTCTTGTCCTAATGGCAATATTGAGAATGAAAATAGGAATCCTGTCGGGATAATGAGTTTAGAAACTTTTAAAAAAATATTAGATAAGGTCGCGCTGGAACATCCCGGAACAACTGTTGCAATTTATAATTGGACTGATCAGTTTCTTCATCCTCAAATTGTTGAATTTGTAAAAGCTATCCACGCGGCTGGTTTTAAATCAAAATTAAGCAGTAATTTGAATTTACTTCCGGTTAATCTTAAAGAATTTGCCAAATCAAATCCCGGCGGAATTACAATTTCTCTTTCTGGTTTTACTCAAAAAATTTACGAAATCGCGCATAAGGGAGGAAATATCGAGGTTGTTAAAGAAAATATGAAAAAATTAAGTTCAGCCCTGCGCGAAGCGAAAGTTTCAACAATTGTGTCGGTATATTACCATAAATATCGTTATAATTTAGATGAAGTGAAATTAATGGAAGAATTTGCAAAATCTTTAGGGTTTGGATTCGGAGCTGATTGGGCATATTTTATGCCGATTGAAAAAGTTAAGGATTATATTGAAGGGTCTTTGCAAAAATCCGATGTTGATTTTATAGAAAATAAACTGGCATTGAATATTAAAAAAGCCGTGGAAGCGGCTAAAGAAATAAACGAATCGTGTTTATTTCCATTGACTTCATTGACAATTGATTGGCGCGGGCAAGTTCAATTATGTTGCGGAGTTTACGATTCAAATAGATTTTCTGTCGGATCTTATTTGGAAACGCCATGGGAAATTATTGAAAAAAGATTAAAAACCCATCCGTTTTGCAAAGGATGTGTGAGAAATGGCTTGCATAATTATATTTCATGGCATGGAAATCAAAAACTTCGCCCGATATATGAAAAAATTATCCAAGAAGAACTCAAGGATAAGCCAATCAATGTTTGATAAAAATATTTATTTTAAAAAAATTAAAGAAAAAATAATAAATTTTGATTTTTTTGAATTAGGGAATTCTTCTTTGCTGTATTATATTTTAATTTTTGGTTTATTGCCCTTAGCTATAATTTTAGATCCTAATTCAAAATATGTTAAGTATATTCTTGCTCAAGGCGAGCCGATTTTCGATATCAGGATTTTTGTTTATTTATTAGCTGGAATTTTATTTTTATGGGCGGGGTATAAATTTTTTAATTTTAAAAAATTAACTTTTAAATTTTTTAATATCTTTAATAAAGATTGGAATTATAAAAATGTTTTTTTTGTTTTTGCCATTGTATTTTCGATAAATCTTTTTATAAAAATTATAAGAATTTTAAATGGCGGTTATTTTCATTATAGTAAATCTTTGGAATTTGTAGGCGGTAAATTTTATAGTTTAATAGGTTTATTGGATTGGTTTGGCCCGATAGCTCTTGCCATAGCTTTTGCTTATTATTTCCATCTTTATAAAATTAATGATCGCCGTTATAAAATTTGGCAGATAATTTCTTGGTCAGCATTTGTAATTGAATTTTTTTATGGTTTTTTTTCTTTAAGTAAATTTAACGTCATTATTCCCATTATTATTTATTTGATAATAAAACATTATGTTTATAACAAAAGTTTTTTAAGAATTATTATCGCCGGATTTTTGATATTTTTTGTTTTGATGCCGACAATTAATTTTTATAAAAGTCGAATAAATTTTTATTCATATGATATAAATGCCGGTAAAAATTTTAAAATAAAAGATAAAAATCAATTTATTATTGACAGTTCCATCGGGAGAATTAACCAATCAAAGATTATTTTCAATGTTTTTGAAAAAACTGATAAGTTTTTGTATGGAAAAAGCCTGTTAAATTTTTTTATTTCTTTAGGGCCGCCACGGTTTATCTGGGGAAATAAGCCGATAATAAATGCCGGCGGCAATGAATTTGGCAGAAAATATGAGATATTATCGCCTGATAATTTTCAAACGAGCGTTGGGCCGACGATTGTCGGCGATTTATATATGAATTTTGGAATAACGGGAATTGCGCTGGGAATGTTATTTTTTGGCGCGCTTTTTAGGGTGATTTTTGATTCGCTCATTAACAAGACGAATATTTCGTTATCAGGAGTTGTAATTTATAGCGTTTTTTGGATACAAATAATAAAAGGATTTGAAGATTCTATAGCGCCGGTTTGGGCTGGCTTGGTAAAATTATTTGTAATTTTATTGATATTGCATTATTTTCTTGTTAAAAGAAATCAAAATTAATTTTTATGAAAATTATTCACATTGTTCCAACTTATTATCCTGCCGTTCGCTACGGCGGACCGATAAAAAGCGAGCATGAATTAAATAAATGGCTGGTTAAAAAAGGGGCAGATGTGACGGTTTATACCACAAATATTGACGGCAAGGGGATTTTAGGTGTTCCTTTGAAAAAAGAAATTATTATTGACGGCGTGAAAGTTTATTATTTTCCGATAACTTTTCGGCTTTGGCAATATTCATATTCGTTGCATCGCGCTTTGGCAAAAAATATTAAAAATTTTGATTTAATGCGCATTACCTCTGTTTTTCTCGCGGCATCGACTTTAGGAGCGTATTACGCCAAAAAATTTAAAAAACCTTATTATATTTCTCCAAGAGGAAGCCTAATGATAGAAACTCTTAATAAAAAATCTTTTAAGAAAAATTTATATTTAAAATTGATTGAAAAAAGAAATTTAAAAGATGCGATAATCCATTTTACGACCGAGATGGAAAAAGATGAATATTTGAAAATAGGCCTTCTATTAAAGCGCGGAATAATTATCCCGAATGGTTTAGATTTTGACGAATTTAAAAATAGCGTTTCTGTCGGCGAATTTAGAAAAAAATATAATATTGAGATTAATAAAAAAATAATTTTATTTTTGAGCCGATTAAGCTGGAAAAAAGGATTTGATACTTTAATTCCGGCTTTTGCCGAAGTTATAAAAAAAGAGCCGAAGGCGGTTTTAATTTTAGCGGGCGGAGATGATGAGGGCTATAAAAAAACCATAGATGAATTAATTAAAAAATATAATGTTGGCGAAAAAATTGTTTTTACTGGTATGATTAGTGGTGAAGATAAGATTGCGGCGTATCAAGACAGCGATGTTTTTGTTTTGCCGTCTTATTCTGAAAATTTCGGCAATGTGGTTTTGGAAGCGGCATATTTCAGTTTGCCGCAAATTCTTACAAAAGGCGTGGCTGTCGCCTATGAATTTGAAAAAATTGGAGCGGCTATTATTGTTGATAAAAATGTTAAAGAATTAAGCGGGGCGATTTTAAAAGTTTTAGAAAATCCAAAACTAAGTAGGGAAATTGGATTAAACGGAAAAAAATTCGCTGAGTCTGAATTTTCATGGGATAAAATTGCAAAAAAATTTAAAGATGAATATGATGCGATTATAAAATCATAAATATGAAAACAAAAGAAAAAATTTTTATTGTCGGGAATAAAGAGCTGGTTGCGCTGGCTTTGGAAAAAAATTTAAAAAATCGCGGTTATGAAAATATTATTATTTTAAGCGATGATGAATTAAACTTGAAAGACAATATAGCTGTTGCCGATTTTTTTAAATCAGAAAAGCCGGATTATGTTTTTTTACCGAGCTATAAGAGCGGCAGTATTCAGGCAAATATCAAATATCCGGCGGAATTTATTTATGAAAATTTGATTGTTCAAAATAATATTATTCATAGCGCATATCTTAATAATGTTAAAAAACTTTTATTTTTTGGAGCTTCTTGTGTTTATCCAAAAGAATCTCCGCAACCGATTAAAGAGGAATATTTTTTAACAGGAGAACTGGAATCAACAAGTCGCGCTTATTCTGTCGCTAAGATTGCCGGCATTGAAATGTGCCGGGCATATAATAAAGAGTATGGAACAAAATTCATTTCCATTATTCCGGCCACTCTTTATGGGTCCGGCGATAAATTTGATTTGGCAAATGCCCATGTTCTTTCATCTCTTATTAGAAAGTTTTATGAAGCGAAAATTAAAGGCGATAAAGAAATTACGCTTTGGGGCAGCGGCGAGCCGCGCCGGGAATTTTTATATATTGATGATTTGGCCGACGCCTGTATTTTTATAATAAATAGCAATTGTGAATTTGATTTAATAAATATCGGAGTCGGTAATGATATTTCCATAAAAGAATTAGCGGAAAAAATAAAAGAAATTGTCGGTTTTAAGGGAGAAATAAAATTAGACATTTCAAAATCTGACGGCGCTATGAAAAAATTATTGGATTCCGACCGCATAAAAAATTTAGGATGGCGGCATAAGGTTGAATTGGATGATGGCTTGAAAAAAACTTATCAGTGGTTTATGGATAATATCTTTGAATTACAAAACTAGGCCACAAACAGTAAAAAAAATTCTTCTTCAATCCGCTCACGGATTTGCTTCGCAAATCCTGCGCTTCCG
>JBBTRJ010000022.1:0-6472 GCA_038065215.1 Patescibacteria group bacterium | reverse complement strand
TGGCGGAGGCGGTGGGATTTGAACCCACGATACCTTTCGGCATACCCGCTTTCCAAGCGAGCGCACTAGACCACTATGCGACGCCTCCTTAAATTTATATTGCTTTTTTTCTGCTTAGCTTATTAAAATTATTGAGATTTTTTTTAATATCTCTATCTTTATTATTTTATTTCTAATCCTTTTAAAGCCGCAATTCTCTCTCCTACGGGTGGATGGGTCATAAAAAGTTTATGAAGCCAATTAACTTTTTTACCATCGCCTATTCCGTGAGTAAATGGGTCGTCAACCCATAAATGCGCTGTTATATTTTTAGCAACAGATAAAGGTGTTGGATCGCCGGCAATTTTTTCCAACGCGTTTGCCAATCCTTCAGGATAACGCGTGAGCAAAACGCCAGAAGCATCGGCTAAAAATTCTCTTTTTCTAGAAATTGCTAATTGCATCAACACTGCGGCAATTGGCGCTAAAATTGATAAAACAACTCCAACAATCATTAAAATCTCTTGAATTTGTCTCCCGCCCCCCCTATTATCGCGCCGTCCGCTAAAAAACATTGAACGCAAAAACATATCAGAAAGTATTGAAATAAAACCGACTAATACCACCACCATTGTTGATAATAGCATATCGCGATTTCCAATATGAGATATTTCATGGGCAATAACTCCCTCCAACTCCGTGCGGTTTAATTTTTGCAAAAGCCCTTTTGTTACAGCCACAACAGAATGCTCTGGATTTCTTCCTGTGGCAAAAGCATTCGGCGCTGATTCATTAATTATATAAACTTTCGGCATTGGCAAGCCGGCGGTAATTGATAAATTTTCAATAATATTATAAAGTTCGGGATTATCTTTTTTTTCAATCGGCTTAGCATTCGCCATTTTTAAAACAATTTTATCTGAAAACCAATAAGCGATTATATTCATTGATACGCTGAAAATAACGGCAAAATATAAAATAGACGAATTGCCATAAATTTGGCTGAAAGCAAAACCAATACCGATAACAATTACCAAAAAAATTGTAAAAAGCAACCAAGTTTTCCTGATATTTGAATCTTTTTGGGTATAAAGCGTCATAATTTAATAATATCTTTTATTGTAATCACTGCCATTAATAGTATTAAAAAAATAAATCCGGCAGTATTAATAATTTTTTCAAATTTTGGATTGATTGGCGAACCTTTTATTTTTTCAATTCCTAAAAAAATCAATCTTCCGCCATCAAGCGCTGGAAAAGGAAAAATATTTAAAACCGCTAGATTCAAAGAAATCATCGCCAAAAGCTGAAGTAAATAAATAAAGCCCAAACTGCCGGCTTGAGAAGTGAGTTTTATTATCCCAACCGGTCCGGCAATCTGTTCAAAGCTTGCTTTACCGATAACGGCTTTAACAGCTAAATCAACGAGCGCCAAAAAAATATTTTTAACAAGCTCAATTGAAGTTTTAAACCCTTCCCAAATACTTGCAATCGGATTTTTTTTCGGCAATCCGGCATCAACTAATCCGACACCCAAAGAACCTTCGCCTACTGGCGGATTAATTCTCGGCACAACATTAAAATTAATTTTCTCTTTTCCCCTTTCAATATTTAAAGAAACTTCTTTCCCGCGATTTTCATTAATATATTTTATAAATTTATTCGTATCAACAAACCCGATTATTTTATCGCCTGCTTTCAAATTAATTTCCATTGCCGGACTATTCTTTTTGATATCAGTAATAACCACCGCTTGCGGAGTACCTATGGCAAAAACCAAAGAAATTACCATCCAACCAAGGACAAAATTAAATAAAACGCCGGCGGAAATAATCAAAGCCCTTTGCCAAATTTTTAAAGAAGCAAAATTCTTTTTTCTTTCGCTTTCCGGCAATTTTTCAAGATTATTGCCGTCTTCCCCGAAAATTTTTACAAATCCGCCGAATGGCAAAGCATTAATGCTGTAAATTGTTTCCCCAATTTTTTTACTCCAAATTTTCGGGGGCAAGCCAAAACCGAATTCCTCAACAAAAAGTCCAAATTTCTTAGCAACCAAAAAATGTCCAAGTTCATGAACTAAAATTAAAATTGATAAAAATATTATGACGAAAATAATTCCTATTAACATAAAATTCTATTCTTCTATTTCTTTAGTTTTTTTCTCGATTATTTCTTCAATATTTTTATTCGCCCCATCAACCATTTTCTGGACATCATTTTTTAATTTGAATTTTTGGTCTTCCGTAATTTCACCACTTTCTTCTTGGCTGGAAATTTTTTTATTAAATTCATCGCGCGAATGGCGAATTTTAATTTTCGTTTCTTCCGCTTCTTTTTTGGCAACTTTAATCAATTCCTGCCTGCGTTCAGTAGAAAGCGCCGGCAAATTTATTCTTATTAAATTGCCGTCCGTGTTGGCGCTCACGCTTAAATTAGAATTTTCAATTGCCTTAATAACTCCGCCTACCGCCTGCTTATCCCAAACTGAAATCTGAATTTCTCGCGGCGGAATTATATTTATCGATCCCAACTGCTTAATCGTCATTTTTTGACCAAAATAATCAACCGACAAATCTTCAACTAATTTCGGCGTCGGCCTACCGCTCCTTATAGCAGATAATTGATCTTTAAAATAATTTAATATTTCTTTTATTTTATTTTCTAATTCTTGAGTTAACATTTATTTAAATATATCTATGATTGACGCGATTAATGGATATTTATGGATAAATTGACTTAAGGTTAAAGATGATTTTTGGAGATAATTACTCAAAAGAACAATCAAAAACCCTCCCCATATTATAACAATAACTGGCATAATTTCAAAAGTTTATTTTATAGCTGCTTTCATTTGAAGCTTCTTATTTGTATTTAGAGATTTAATAAAAACCAGCCTTTTCATAACTTCTTTAAGTTTTGAGAAATTTTTAATCAAATCGCGCCTAAAGTCAATAATCAGAAACTCGAAAAATTCGTCAATTTGATTATTTTCAACAGCTTCGTCAATATCAATTGGATTTAAATTTTGACTATGCGGAAATTCGGCTAATTTAATAGCCCTTCCAATTCTGCCAAAAGACATTTCTGATATTTCTTTCGCTTTTTTCGCCTGCACGGAAAAATTAGACAATAAAAATTGTTCTATTTCTTTTGATGATAATCTGGGAAAATAAATTTTTTGCAATCGGGACAACAGCGGAGGCAAAAGCAAATCTTCCGTTTTAGAAATAAAAATAATCAAAGCCATTTCCGGAGAATCTTCCACAATTTTTAAAACCGCATTTTGCGCTTCTGAAGTCATATTTTCAGAATTATTGATAATTATTATTCGTTTTTTTGAAAATACCGGTTTTTGATACAAAAAATGAGATATATTCCTTACTCCATCAATGCCTATTATTCCTTTTTCATTCGGCGAAATTACCAATAATTCTTCCAAAATAGCTGTTGGTTTTTCAAAAGCGCTTTTTTCCAAATAATTCGCCAAAAAATTAGCAAAAAGAAATTTTCCTATTTCCGGATCGCCAAAAAAAAGATAAGCGTGAGAAAGTTTATTATCATCCGCCAGTTTTTTAAAAAGATTAATTTTATCTTGATGTCCGATCATCTTTTATTAAGCAATGTCCTTTTATAAACATCTAAATGGGATAAAATTATTCCCGCTCCCTTGGCAACGCAAAACAAAGGCTCTTCCGCTAAATATGTATTCACTCCGAAAATCCTTTTGAAAAATTCCGGCAAATGAAGAATTTGAGAACTTCCGCCGGAAAGAATAATCCCCTTTTCCATAATATCAGCCACAAGCTCAGGAGGAGTTTCATTAAAAACTTTTTTAACCGAAGCGGCTATTTCCAATAAATAAGGGTGGATCGCTTCAGCAACCTCATTCGAATTTATAGCAATATCTTTCGGTAATCCTGAAATCAAATCTCTTCCCCTTACTTGATAAGTTAATTTATTTTTCATCGACAAAGCGGAACTGATTTCCATTTTAATATTTTCCGCGGTTTGCGCCCCGATAGCAAGCGAATATTTTTTTTTAAGATAATCCATAATCGCCGCGTCAAATTTATTTCCAGCCACTCTAATACTTGCCCAAGAAACAATCCCGCCAAGCGAAATAATAGCTGTTTCCGTTGTTCCTCCGCCAAGGTTTATAATCATGCTTCCGGAACGGGCATTAATAGGAATACCAGCGCCCAAAGCCGCCAGAATAGGTTCTCTTACAATATAACATTCTTTTGCTCCGGCTTCTTTAGCGGCATTAGTGATCGCTCTTCTTTCTGTTTGCGTAATGCCGGCAGGCGCGGAAATTACAACATCGGGCTTAAAAATATTAAAAGAACCAACCGCATTGGCGATAAAATATTTAAGCATCGCTCTGGTGATATAATAATCGGCAATCACGCCCTCTCTTAATGGCTGGTAAGATTTAATATCATCAGGAGTTCGGCCGACCATTTCCTTAGCCTCTCTTCCTACTGCCATAACAGTATTATCGGGCATACTTAAAGCAACGATCGTCGGCTCATTAATAATAAAACCGCGTCCCGGCACAAAGACAATAGTATTTGCTGTTCCTAAATCAATTCCTATTTTTCTAGTAAACATAATTTAAATTCTCTTTATATCCGCTCCTAAATTTCTTAATCTCTCATCAATTTTTTCATATCCTCTGTCTATTTGGTATATATTATCAATTTCTGTTTTCCCTTTAGCCGCAAGCGCGGCAATTATTAAAGCGATTCCAGCGCGCAAATCCGGACTTACTAATTTTTTACCGGAAAGTTTGATAGGGCCGTGAATTATCACTCTGTGCGGATCCGCCATTATTATATTAGCTCCCATCTGGACTAACAAGTCCGTATAAAGCAAACGGCGATCATAAATTATTTCATAAATTAAACTCGCCCCTTTTGCTTGAGTCATTAAAACAACATAAGGAGACTGTAAATCTGTGGCAAACCCGGGATATTCGTGTGTCATCATATCCGTTGCTTTCAAATTTTTTGAAGGCATTATTTTAATACTATCTTTTCCCAACTTATAATTCACACCTATCTTATCAAATAACGACCATAAAGCTTCTAAATGTTTCGGCTCGCAATTTTTTATTAAAACATCGCTGCCTTTCACCGCTGCCGCCATTATCGCGAAACTTCCGGCTTCAATTCTATCCGGCATTACTTTATATTCTCCTCCCCCCAATTTTTTAACTCCTTTTATTTTAATTATTGATGTTCCAGCTCCGCTTATTTTAGCTCCGATTTTATTTAAAAAATTCGCCAATTCAACAATTTCCGGTTCCATAGCGCAATTTTTTAAAATTGTTTCTCCTTCCGCAATTGTTGCCGTCATCATCAAACTTTCAGTGCCGGTTACAGTAATTTTAGGAAAAAAAATTTCCGCGCCTTTTAATTTTTTCGCCTCCAAATAATAATGATTTTCCGATATTTTCAATTTTGCTCCCATCTTTTGGAATCCATCTAAAAATATATCAATCGGTCTCGTGCCGGCGCCGATAACGCACCCTCCGGGATGAGGAAAATTCACTTTTCCGCAAGTAGCGAGCAATGGTCCGACAAACATCATTGAAGCCCTAAATTTATTAACTAAATTTGCCGGCAAATCAGAACAAACCTTGCCTCCGGGTTTTAAATCAAAAACGCCTCCGCCATCAGTTTCACCGGTAAGAGAATTAATTTTTTCAACTCTATGCCCTAATATTTCCAGCATTTCTTGAGCGCGCCGACAATCTTCAATATCCGGCACATTGGAAACCCTGATTATCCCGCTCGATAAAATTGCCGCTGGAAAAATTTTTAAAGCCGCATTTTTAGCTCCACTCACTTTAATTTCCCCTTTTAATTTTTTCCCGCCGTTTATAATAAATTTTTCCATAAGATGTCTTTTAAAAATATCTTATTTTGTTGCTGAATTCAAGCCAAGCAAGTATAATTACTTTAAATTACGAAACTAGGTTGCAAACAGTAAAGAAAAGATTCTTCTTCAATCCGCTCACGGATTTGCTTCGCAAATCCTGCGCTTCCGTTTAGATTTCAGAAAAATCTTTTCTTTACTGTTCACAAAACAGGAGTTTCGTAATTTAAAGTAATTAATTATTAATCACAATGACGCTTAAAACTCGCAGAATATTACTTATTTTATTTACAATATTTTTTTTTATTGCCAGCACCGTTATTATTTTATATTCAACCGGCTGGCGATTTGATATTAAAACATTTTCCATTAAAAAAACCGGAGCTGTTTATATAGAAACATCTCCAAAATATGTTTTTATTAAAATAAATAAAAAAGATTTTCCGGACAGTTCGGGTATTCTTAAAACCGGCACGCTTGTTTCTAATTTAATGCCGAAAAATTATAAAATCGAAATAGATAAAAAAGATTATTATCCATATTACAAAGAAATTAAAATTGAACCGTCTTTAGTTTCCGAATTAATCGGCATAATTTTAATCCCGATAAAATT
>JBBTRJ010000021.1:13982-19206 GCA_038065215.1 Patescibacteria group bacterium | reverse complement strand
TTTTCTTTTTCAAAAACCTTAAGAGTGGTTTTTATGACTGTGTCCGGATTCAAAGACATACTTTCAATTCCCTCTTCAACTAAAAACTCGGCGAATTCCGGATAGTCCGAAGGTGCTTGTCCGCAAATGCCGATATATTTGCCACGCGCTTTGCATTTTTTAATAACTTGAGAAATCAATTTTTTAACTGATTCGTCTTTTTCATTGGTAATACCGCGAATCATTCCGTTGCCGTCGCGGTCAATGCCGACAGTTAATTGGGTTAAATCGTTTGAACCGATACTCATTCCGTCAAAAACATCTAAAAATTCATCGGCCAAAATAACATTTGAAGGAATCTCACACATCACATAAACTTTCAATCCGCTTTTCCTGCTAAGCCCGTTTTTTTCAATAATTTCTACAACCTTTTTTCCTTCTTCAACTGTGCGGCAGAAAGGAATCATCACCACCACATTATCAAGTCCTATTTCCTCGCGGACTTTTTTAATGGCTTTGACTTCCAAAATAAACGCTTCGGCAAAATTCGGATGGTAATATCTTGAAGCGCCGCGCCAGCCGATCATCGGATTTTCTTCAGTCGGCTCATATAATTCACCGCCAATCAAGGTGCGGTATTCATTGGTTTTAAAATCGGAAAACCTGACAATTACCGGATTCGGATAAAAAGCCGCTCCGATTTTAGCAATCCCATAAGAAAGCTTATCTATATAAAATTGAATTTTATCTTGATAGCCGATTGTTTTTTTATCAATTAAATTTTTAATTTTCACCGGCATTTTTTTATAATTTATAAGAGCGTTAGGATGGATTCCAATATCTCCGGCAATGATAAATTCTTCCCTCGCCAAGCCGACGCCGTCATTTGGTAAAAATGATTTCTCAAAAGCCGTATCCGGTGTGGCAAGATTCATCATTATTTTTGTTTTCGGTTTCGGAATATTTTTAACATTATGTTCAATAATTTTAAATTTTAAAGCGCTGTCATATACAAAACCCTCCGCTCCAGTTGTGTCCACGGTGATAATTTGACCGGTTTTTATTTTCTGCGTAGCGTTTTCTGAACCGACTATACAGGGAATTCCAAGCTCGCGCGACACAATCGCCGCGTGAGAAGTCCTTCCGCCTTTATCCGTAATAATCGCCGAAGCGATTTTCATAATTGGCTCCCAATCCGGGTCTGTCATATCGGTTATTAAAACTTCTCCAGCCTTAAATTGATGGATATTTCTTGCATCCAAAATAATCCGCGCTTTTCCAATCGCGATTTTATTTCCAACAGACGCTCCTTTAACTAAGATTTGAGATTTGAGATTTGAGATTTGAGATTTTTCCAATTGATATTCTTTAATTTTTGAAAAATCTCTTAAAGCGTGGACTGTTTCCGGACGCGCCTGCACGATATAAAGTTCGCCGGTTTTTCCGTCTTTCGCCCATTCCATATCCATCGGCATCCATTTTTTATATTTATTAGAATAATGGTCTTCTATCAAAATTCCCCATTTTGCCAATTGCAAAATTTCTTTATCAAATAAAACAAATGATTCATTTTCTTTTTGCGAAGTCGGAATAATTTTAGTATTTTTTACAGAAACGCCAACGCTTTCCGAATAAATCATTTTTTGGTTTTTAATACCAAGCTTTTTGCTGATTATCGGATTCAACGCTTTGCCAATATTTTTCTTAAAAACCAAAAATTCATCCGGAGTTACTTCTCCTTGAACAATCATTTCTCCTAATCCCCATGAACCGTTTATCAAAACAGAATCTTTAAATCCTGACTCTGTATCTAATGTAAACATAACTCCAGAACACCCCAAATCAGACCTCACCATTTTCTGCACACCAACCGAAAGCGCGATTTTAAAATGATCAAAACCCTTGTCAACCCTGTAAGAAATAGCTCTGTTAGTAAAAAGAGAAGCCATTGCCGCGCGACTTGATTTTAAAAGCTCGTCAACGCCGCGAATATTCAAATATGTATCGTGCTCTCCAGCAAAAGAAGCGCCGGGCAAATCTTCGGCTGTCGCGCTTGAGCGAACCGCCACATCAACATTTTTCCCATATTCTTTTTCCATTAAACGATAAGCTTCTGCAATTTCTTTATTTAAATCATTTGGAAATTTGGCTTTTTTAATCATTTCGCGGATTAATTTCCCTCGCTTTTCCAAATCTTTAAGGTTTTTCGTATTTAAACCGCTAAGCGCTTTTTTAATAAAATCTTTTAATCCTGTTTGTTCTAAAAAATAACGGTATGCTCCAGCCGTAATAACAAAACCGCCCGGGATTTTCACTCCCTTGGGCGTTAAATTTTGAATCATTTCGCCAAGCGAGGCGTTTTTCCCCCCAACATCAGAGACATCTTCAATGCCGACATTTTTAAGCTGTTTGATAAATTTCATATAAATTCAATAATACTATTTTGACGATTTTAAAACAAGCATCAAATCCGCCACATTAAAGCATTTATTTTCAGCAAAAATTAAATCACCGGTTTTTTCAAAAAATTCAAAAGAATTATGGTTTTCTAAAAATTCTTCAATATTAAGATTTAATTCTTTTGCTCTTTCTACTGTTAAACCATCTCCAATCGCTCCAGCGGCTTCTGTATTATCATGACCATCGGAAGCAAAAGATAAAAATACCGCATCTTGATATTCAATATCAAATATTTGGCGATTAGCTAACGCCCCGAGTACCGCCTCCTGATTTCTTCCTCCTTTTCCAGCTGGAAATTTTTTAAAAGCGACTGTTGTTTCTCCAGCGGCAATTAATAAATTTTTGTTATTAATTTTTGACATCATTTGAAACAACACCTCGCGCGCTTCCCCTTGCAAAGCCAAAGAATGAATTTCAGATTTTAATCCTAGCTCTTCCGATTTTTTCAACATTCCCATTATCGCGTCTTGATTGCAGGCAAAAAGAATATTACTGACTTTTTCAAAACATTTCTTATCTTTCGGTGTTTCATATAAATTAAAATCTTTTAAATTAAGGCCATATTTTTTCAAAACATTTTCAGCATCTGAAACCGTTGTCTTATCAAAAACAGTCGGGCCGGAAGCCACCGTTGATAAATCATTGCCGCAAACATCGGAAATTATTAAAGAAAGAATCGTTGCCGGACAGGCTATCTTTGCGAATCCTCCGCCTTTAAATTCAGATAAGTGCTTTCTAACAATATTCAATTCATCAATAGTCGCTCCGGATTTTGTCAACAATTTAGTGGCTTTTATCGAATCTTCCATTTCTTTTTCTGAAGCGCAAGCCAAAGCTGATCCTCCTCCGCAAATAAAATTTATCAGCAAATCATTTTCATCCAGCCCGTCGGCTAACTCAATGATTTTTTTTGTCGCTTCAATATTTTGTTGAGATGGCAAAGGATGAATGCCTATTAAAATTTCTAATTTTAAATTTTTAATTTTAAATTCATCTGGATTTTTAATATCCAATGCAATGCCGCCGCTTAATTTATTCCCTAAAATTTCAGCCAATGTCGCCGATGCCAAAGCCGAACCCTTGCCAATACCGACAATAAAAATCCGCTTAAAATTATTTAAATCAAATTCTATCTCACTATAAATACTATCCCTTGGGATAGTGGGTATTTTAATGATTTTTAAAATATTATTTTCTATTTTAATTTTATTTAAAACAACTTTTTTAATTTCAATCGCTTCATAGCCCGCTTCGGCAATTTCAAGCGCTTTTTTTCTTAAATTATTTTTCGCTAAATTTTGAAAATTAGTGATAATCATTATTGAATAAAATAAAATATAATCGGAATAACTATAAACGACAACACTGTTGAAATAAATAATGAATTGCCAACTAATTCTTTATTTAAATTAAATTTCTCAGCTATCACGAAAGTGGTCACTGCCACCGGCATTGAAGAAAGTAATATTAAAATTTGAGAACTTTCTGGTTTGAAAAAATAAAAAATGGTTATAAATACAATAATCGGAAAACAAATTATTTTCAAAAAAGAAACAAAAAACGCCAATCCTAAATCTTTTTTCAAAAATCTGCCGTATAAAAACGCTCCTAAAGTGAACAAAGCAATCGGCGAAGCCGTGGCTCCCAGCATAGAAATTGATTTTTTAACGGAAAAAATCAAAAAATTATCAATTGACGCGATTTTCAAAAAACTTAAAATTACGCCGGCAAAAACCGAAATCATTAATGGATTTTTAATAAACGCCAACACCTCTTTTGCAACATTATGCTCTTTATTATGCCAATACCTGATAATAAAAATTGAAATTAATATCGGAATGACTAAATAAATCACTCCAATCAAGGCTCCTGTCGAAATAGATTCTTTTCCAAAACCCAATTCAACCAAAGGAAAGCCCATATAAATCGTATTGCCGACAGTGGCGGTCAAAAATATCGCTGTTTTTAAATTTTTATTTATTTGAATAAAATGGAGCAAAATAAAAACCGCCAAAGAAAATAATCCCAAAGTCAGCAAACTTAAAAAAATAATATTCCAAGATTCCTTACTTAAAAAATTAATCTCCCAAAAACTGGCGACAATCAGCGCCGGCAAGGAAACATAATAAGCAAAAACATTTAAAATATGCACCCAATCATCTGTCACTATTTTAAATTTTCTCAAAAGCCACCCGCTTAAAACAATTAAAAATATTGGAAGTGAAATTAAAAATGTTGACATAAATTAATTTTAACACAAAATTTACTTTTTTCTAAAATCAAGAGGTTTAAATGGCCGCGGTTTATTTAAAGAATGCCAATACATCCATTGTTGCTTTAATTGCCCATAATCAAGTCCATGAGAATGGTAAGCTGAAAATTTAATATCTCGCGCCGCTTTGTATCCCTTATTAAACCAATAATTCGCCCATTCCCCGTCTTCTCCGCCAAATCCATATTTTTCATTAAAATTTCTTTGTTTCCATAAATCTTTTTTGATTATCGCGTTAGTAAATCCCAAAACCCCCATTCCCGCGCGATCAATAATAATTTGTTTTTTAAAAATATTCCTGATTTTGCAAAGATATTTATTGAAAATTAATTTTTCCCAAATAGAGCCGTCCGGCAAAGCCCAGACAAAACCATAGGCGCCCATTATTTTATCATTGGTAAAATTTTTAATGCCGTCTTCAAGCCATGTTTTTGAAATAGGCAAAGAATGTCCGCTTAAAAAAACCAAATATTTTTCAGCTAATGATTGTCTAACTCCATAATTTAAAGCAAA
>JBBTRJ010000021.1:7506-13882 GCA_038065215.1 Patescibacteria group bacterium | reverse complement strand
GCTTTTTTTAAATCTTCCGGATAACCGATGGCAAACCAATGGCTGGCTTTCTCAATTTTTATTGTGTGATAAGCCGACATTTTAGCGATAGTCAAAGGCAAATTAGTTTCACCACTGTCTGTATAAGCCATATCATAATCAAAAAATTTTTTATTAAGCATATATACGCCAATATTTGCCAATTTATTTTTCGATTCTTTCGGCTTTTCAATAATATTTATTAAATTGCCATTGCTGTCAACTTCTATAATCCCAAAATGACTCGGGTCTTCAACTTCACGCGCCAAAACTGCCAAATTATGCTTTATTATTTTTTTTAAATCATTTTTATGATAAAGGTCGTCGCCCATCATAACCAAAAATCTGTCTTTTAAAATATCTTTTGCCAAATGCACGGCCGCGCCGCTGCCGTTAATATCTTCTTGAATAACATAGCGGATTTTTCTGCCATTATAAAAATCACCGAAATAATTTTTTATCGCATCACCCAAATAGCCAATCACAAAAATAACTTCCGTGATTTCTTCCGGAAGCGCGTTCAATTTATATTCCAAAATCGGCTTATTTTTTATTTTCAACATCGGCTTGGGAATTTCTTTAGTCAATTCGCCCATCCGCGTTCCCCTGCCAGCCGCTAAAATTATTGCTTGCATAAAATTATTTATTTATGACTATTTTAAATTCCAATTCATCTATTTTTATTTCTTCGCCAATGACAACATCTTTAAATTCTATTTTTTTAATGCCGGCTGATTTTTTAATTTCATTTTCAAATTTATTAAGCAATTTTTGCCCCGCTTCGCTTACCTGAATTTCCAAAATTATTTTTTGTTCCGGTTTTAATCCGGATTTTTTACGCAAATCCTGAATCGCGCGAATAAATTCGCGTAACTGACCTTCAACCTTTAATTCCAATGTAATTATTGTGTCTAATTCAACATCGGTCGCGATATTTTTATCAAAAATAATTTCCTTAATATTAATTTCATCTTTAATTAAATTCAAAAAATCTTCATTATTTTTGATTTTTGATTTTTGCCCACCTTGCATCAAACTTATTTCGGCGCGGGGATTTTTGATTTTGAGCGAAGCAAGCGGTTGACGAACTTTTATTCCGGCTTTTTGTCGCGCTTCAAGTCCAAGTGAACAAATTTTTCTCGTTTCCATCATTGCTTCAATTAATTTTTTATTAATTAGTTTTTTATTCACTTTCGGCCAATTTTCAAGATGAACGGAATTTTTATTGCCCAAATCCATAAAAATTTTTTCAGCTATAAACGGCGCGAATGGCGCGATTACTTTTGAAAATTCCGACAAAACAAAATTTGTTGTTGCTATCGCGTTTTGCTTGTCTTTCCCTTCTGTTTTAAATCTTTCGCGTGATCGGCGAATATACCAAGTAGATAGATCTTCCACAAAATCGCCAATCGGCCGCGCCGCTTTATCAAGCTCATATTTATCCATTGCCATAGAAACTTCGGCAATTAACTGATTAAGCCGCGCGATAATCCATTTATCCAACACATTCATCGCGGACTTATACGAACTTAACACTGACTTATGCTGAATTTTTTCGCGTTGTTCCGCATATAAGTCATAAAACTGATAACTATTCCAAAGCCGCATAATAACTTTTTTATAAACCTCATCAACTCCTTTTTCAGAAAAATTTAAATCTTCAGCTCGCATCACTGGTGAAGATAAAAGATAAAGCCGTAAAGCATCGGCGCCGTATTTATTGATTATTTCCATCGGGTCGGGATAATTCTTTAAGCGCTTAGACTGTTTTTTACCGTCTTCCGCTAAAACTGTGCCATTAACAATCACATTATTAAACGCCCGAGAATTTTTAATAGCCGTGGCAATAGAATGCAAATAATAAAACCATGCGCGCGTTTGGTCCACTCCCTCGGCGATAAATTGCGCCGGAAAATTAGCTTCAAATTTTTTCTTGTTTTCAAAAGGATAATGAGCTTGCGCATAAGGCATTGAACCAGAATCAAACCAAGTGTCCAAAACATCGCTTACGCGCTTCATTTTCCCGCCGCATTTGCAGTTAAATTCAATTTCATCAATATACGGCCGGTGCAAATCTGCTTCATAATTGCCATTGTGGGGAATCGGCGTGAAATCAAGTTTTTGAAATTCTCCAGTTTTAACGAATTTCTCTTTTTTATTTTCTGTAATTTCTAAAGCCTTATCAACATTTGCGCCAATCGCTCCGACGGCCATTAACCAAATGGGCGCTTCGTGGCTCACAATTAAAATATTTTTATTTAAATATTTTTTATCAATATCATATAAAAATTCACTCACTCTATTTTTCAATTGGCTGAAATTTTCCCCGTCCGGCGGTATTTTAAAGAATCTTTCTTTATAAGAGGAAAAATAAGCGCGATATTCTTCAGATTTTTTACCGTCAAAAATTCCAAAATTTACTTCTCTTATTCGCTTATCAAAAATTATTTTATCTCTGCCAATTTCCAAACTATCGGCAATTATTTCCGAGGTTTCTTTCGCGCGCAATAAATCCGAAGAAAAAATAATATCAATTTTTTCTTTTACCATTTTCTTCGTCGCCGTTAAAACCTGTTTTTTACCTTTTTCCGTAAGATGATAATAATTCGTTTCTAATTTTGAATTAAGAATATCTTTGACATTTTGCTCGGCCTCGCCGTGGCGCATCACAAAATATTTATTGCCGGATTTTTTTATATTATTTTTAATATCTTCAATCGATCCGATAACTTTTATTTCCTTGCATTTTCCGCATTTCCAA
This sequence comes from Patescibacteria group bacterium, assembly GCA_038065215.1. Taxonomy (GTDB): domain Bacteria; phylum Patescibacteriota; class Minisyncoccia; order UBA6257; family UBA9933; genus JBBTRJ01. The sequence goes on along the minus strand of JBBTRJ010000021.1, from coordinate 11,103 downwards.
ATCGGCATTACCGATGCCCAATATCTCTGCCTTGAAATTGACCAATCGCGCGCGCCCTCCAGCCACTTGCCGAATCTGCCCTCTTTTATATGCGCCGGCGACCAATTAATGCCTTTTGCCAATTTAATGGCTTTCTCTTTTATTTTTAAAATATTAACAAACCACGAAGAAGTGGCGTAATTAATAAGTGGAGTTTCACATCGCCAGCAATGCGGATAGCTGTGCTCATATTTTTCTTTTGCAAAAAGCAAGCCGCGACCGGCTAAATTTTTAATAATTTCAATATCTGTTTTTTGGTGATCATCTATCGGCTTAACACTCATACCGGCAAAATCTTTCACTTCCGGCTTAATAATTCCATCCATGCCAAGATGCTGGATAAACGGCAATTTATATTGCTCCATTAATTTAAAATCGTCTTCACCAAATGCCGGCGCGATATGGACAACGCCCGTGCCTTCTTCGGTTGTTACAAAATCAGCAGAATAAATTTTCCAGCCGTTTTCGCAATTTTTTAAATTTTTATCTTCAGAGTAATAATTAAAAAGCGGTTTGTATTTTTTACCGATTAATTCCCTGCCTTTGAATTCTTCAATAATTTCATATTCTTTATCCTTCATCACGCTTATTAATCTTTCTTTGGCAAGAATATAAAATTCATTCTTAATTTTTAATTCATTATTCTTAATTCTAATTTTGACATAGTCAAAATTGTCGTTTATTGCAAGCGCCACATTTCCCGGCAAAGTCCACGGCGTAGTTGTCCACGCCAAAATAAAAACGCCGAACTCGTCAATTAATTCAAATTTTGCCGTTACTGAAATATCTTTTATATCTTTATATCCTTCGCTCACTTCCTGTTGGGAAAGAGTCGTTTCGCATCGCGTGCAAATATGCATTGAGCGGTAATTCTCATAAATCAAACCTTTATCCCATAATTGCTTAAATACCCACCACACGGATTCCATAAAAGAAAAATCCATAGTTTTATAACTATTTTCCATATCCGCCCATCGTCCCAAACGGCTGATGACTTTTTTCCATTCATCGGTATAGCTTAAAACTTTTGAACGGCAAAATTCATTGAATTTTCCGATGCCTATCTCTTCGATTTCTTTTTTGCGCTTGATGCCAAGCTCTATTTCCGCGATATTTTCAATCGGCAAGCCGTGGCAATCCCAGCCCCATTTGCGCTCCACGCGATATCCCTTCATTGTCCAATATCTCGGCACCGCGTCTTTCATCACGCCGGTGACAATATGACCGTAATGAGGCGTGCCGGTGGCAAACGGCGGCCCGTCAAAAAAAACATAATCGCCCTTCGGTTTTTTACCAGCTGGCTTTTCAACGGATTTTTCAAAAATTTTATTTTCTTGCCAGAATTTTAAGATTTTCTCCTCTAAATCGTTAATATTAAATTTTTCTTGGTTTTTTTGATTATCTTGCATTTTAAAATAATATAAAATTTTTCACAAAAGAAAAAGGGTTTGAAATAAATCAAACCCTTATAAAATAAACAAAACTATTTACAATGCATATAGAGATGAGATCCATCACGTGGATCATTCTCTACGAGAAGACAATGCATTCCATTATCAAAGGAATACAGTATTTTCCCATAAATTGTTTCACATATCATTGGTTCCCAAAACTTTTCTATCAAAATTTGAAAAATTTCGTTTTCCCATATGGGCTTACAAAGGGCACCAACAAAGAAGTTGCCTTTTTCATTTTGCCTTCTGTTTTCCAAAAGGTATACAATCAAATTTTTAAACTCTTGTAATTGTTTATCTGAATTTAAGCGATACCTCTCAAAAGGATTTTGACGAATAGGACTACTAAGACTCCTCGCCCCCATAACAACCGTCTTTTCTAACTTATCTTTCACCTTTGACATATATTTCCTCCTTTCTACTATTTATTATATTTTAAAATATAAACCTATCTTATTTATATATTAAATTTTGAAATTTATCAAATGTCTGTTAAATTTTTATTAACTCCACAACCCAATCAATTTCTTCCGGTGATGTTTTAACAACTAGTCCTTCTTTATCTTCAGCCGGCAGAAAATCGCGACCGATAACTTTACCATCGCGCATCCAGACAAGTTCCAAATCCAAATGCGTATTTTTATTCCAAAAAGTCGCTTTTTGCGGCGGATTAAAAAAGAAAACCATTCCATCGGCGCCTTTTAATTCTTTAATACCAGAAAGCCCTCTTGTCTTTTCTAAAACAGCGCGCGCGGTAAATAAAATATAATCCCGGCCGTCAATGTTCAAAATAATTTTTTCGACATTACCAGTTAACGGCGCTTTGCCGATTATCAACAAAATAATTCCCGCTAAAAGACCAATTACAATCAATAAAATATGTTTAAATTTTTTCATATTACATTTTTTTTGGAATATTCACCCCTAAAATATTTAAAATATTTTTAAAAACAATTTGGGTTGCTTTTATTAATTCTAAGCGCGCCATTGTTAAATTAATATCTATGCCTTCGCCCATTACTCTTTCTTTTTCGTAAAAATTATGGAATTGCCGCGCTAATTCCAAAGAATAGCGCGTCAAAATCTGCGGGCTATATTTCCCGGCCGACTCTTCAATAACTTCAGAAAATCGCGCCAGCATTTTCATTAAATTTATATCTTCTTCCGTGTCTAATAAATTCAAATCAATTTTTTGCTTTAAATTTTTATTTTTAGCTAAAATGCTTTGAATTCTAACACTTGCGTATTGAACATAATAAACAGGATTTTTCATTGATTGCTCTTTTGCCAAATCCAAATCAAAATCCATATGGCTGTCGAGCGAATGCATCAAGAAAAAAAATCGCGCGCAATCTTTGCCGACTTCGCTTATCAATTCGTCAAAAGCGACGAATTCTCCTTTTCTTTTCGACATTTTTATTTCCTGCCCCTTACTTATAAGCCGCACCGCTTGAGTAATTATTATTTCCGATTTTTTAAGCCCGATTATTTGCGCCGCCACTTGAATGCGATTAACATAACCGTGATGATCAGGCCCTAAAATCATTATTTTCTGCTCGAATCCGCGCTTTTTCGTTTCCAAATAATGACCGGCATCCGCCAAAAAATATGTTGGAAAGTTATCTTTAGTAATCAAAACCCTGTCTTTTTCATCTCCAAAATCCGTTGTTTTAAGCCACAAAGCGCCGTCTTTTTTATAAGCAAGATTTTTGTTTTTAAAAATTTCCAGCGCTTTATTGATAAAATTTTTCTTATGAATATTTTTTTCTTCCGAAGTCCAGCGGTCAAAATTTATTCCGGCCTTTTTAATGGCTGATTTTATTTCTTTCAAAAAATCTTTCGCTGCCGCTTGTCCGACTTTCATCGGCTTATCTTTATATTTCTTGATTAATTCTAAATTTTTTTGCGTCCATTCTTTGACATATCCGCCTTTATAAAATTTTTCTTCCCATTCTAAAAATCCAGCATTGGCTAAAATTGATTTGCCGAGGGTTAAAATTTGATTACCGGTATCATTAATATAATATTCCCGCTCTATTTTATATCCGCAAAATTCCAAAATATTGCTCAAAGCGTCGCCGAAAAATCCTCCCCTGCCATTGGC
>JBBTRJ010000021.1:0-7406 GCA_038065215.1 Patescibacteria group bacterium | reverse complement strand
GGATTCTTTCCGCGTAATTCCGCGTTTAAGTCTGCTTTTTTCCGCGCTAATGTGGCGAGTTTCAACGCCACATTAGAAGAATAATGCCCAAATTGCTCGTTCTCCGGAATAAAAATTTCTATTTCTATCGGCTCTTTAACGATTTTTTTAAGCTCATTTTCAATTTTTGACTTTATCATCAATTGGATTATACTAAAAATTAGAATCTAAAACAAAGGAGGATTAAATATTAAATATGGGGATGACAAAATGCCCAAGATGCGGAAAGCAAATGTTATCAGAACATAGTGCAAATGAAAGACGATGCCTAAATATAAGCTGTATGGCAAAGGTCTATCACAACGGCTCAATATCGTATCTCATATTTGAAAATAATATGGTAAAAGAAATAAAAATCCTTCCCGATGAAAGCACTGAAATTGTAAAAGAATATAAATACAGCGATTGATTAAGGAGATTGATATGGGAAACGTTATAGATTTTCAAAAGAAAAAAGAAGAAAAAGATAAGAAGGAAGAGGCAAGATTGTTTGGCAATATATTAAAAGAAATAAATCATTTATTGCCAAAAAAACAAAATAAAAATACAGAAGATACAGAGGATCCGCCACCAGGAGCAGCTTAAGAAGGCTTATTACTTTGCCGAAAAGTAATAAGCCTTTTTTTATTTCTAAAATTAGAAAATCAGCTTATACTTAAAATATGTCAGTAATCACCACAAACAAACGCGCATATTTTGATTATAATATTCTTGAAACTTGTGAAGCTGGAATTGAACTAAAAGGATTTGAGGTTAAAGCTATTAAAACCGGAAGAGTAAATCTATCCGGTTCTTATGCTGTTATTCGCGGTAATGAAGCGTGGCTTTTAAATTCTGATATTCCGCCACATCAGCCGAAAAACGCGCCATTGGATTATGATTCAAAACGCGTCCGCCGGCTGCTTCTTAAAAAAGAAGAAATTAAAAATCTTATCAACAGAACGGCTGAAAAGGGATTGACTTTAGTACCCTTAAAAGTCTATACTAAACGCGATAAGATTAAGATAGAAATTGGTTTGGCGAAAAGCAAGAAAAAATTTGATAAGAGGGAATCCATCAAAAAAAGAGATATTGAAAGAGAAACGAATAGAAAGTTTTAAAATATGGGAATGCCAGGAATCGATGGTAGCACTTTTATAAAATGGCAAGTCGAGGATGATTTCTTACCTCGCAAATCACGAAATCACAAAATTCAACTGCCAACACACGTTTGGCTCCTGCGTTCGCTTTCGCGTAACGCGGCATCGCTTAGTTGAAACTTGATAGGCTAAAAGCGGTGTTATACATCAAGTAATATTTAATCCCTCCGGCGCGATTAAATAAAAATTAGCCGGAAAAGAATTATGAGCTTTTGCTTGGTTTCAATTCATAATTCTTAAAAAAATCAAGCTAAACTTGTAGAGGTTTTATAAAATTATTGCCAGACGCGAGTTCAACTCTCGCCATTTCCACAAAAATAAAAATAATCAGAAATTTGCAACAAATAAATTATAAAATAAATAATCAGATAAAAGCGCGAGAATTAAGAGTACTTGATGAAACCGGACAAAATTTGGGAATTATGTCGCTTGAGGCGGCATTAAAATTAGCCCAAGAAAAAGAACTTGATTTGATTGAAATTGTCCCAACAGCCCAGCCGCCTGTTTCAAAAATTATCAGCTTTGACAAATTCCGCTACCAAAAAGAAAAAGAGTTTAAAAAACAAAAAGCCGGCCAAAAAACAAGCGAATTAAAACGAGTTCAAATCAGCGCTAGAGCTGGAATACACGATTTGGAAATTAAAGCCAAAAAAATAGATGAGTTTATAAGCGGCGGAGATAAGGTTGAAATAATGCTTGTTTTAAAAGGAAGAGAAAAATATAACAGAGATTGGGCGCGTCATAAATTAAACGAATTCTTGCAAATAATCAAAACAGAATATAAAATAATTAGCGAGCCTAAATTTGGTGGAAAAGGATTAATAATGCAAATAACAAAACGATGAAAAAATCTATTTCAAAAAGAATAAAAATTACGGGAACCGGAAAAATTTTAAGAAGAGCTATGGGTCAATGCCATTTTCGGGCGAAAAAAAGTTCATCTCAACTTGGAAGAAAAAAATGTGGTAGGACAATACAAGACTTAAGAAAGAAAATTAAAAAAATGTACTAAATATGACAAGAGTAAAACGAGGCAAAATCGCCACAAAAAAAAGAAGAGAGATTTTAAAACATACAAAAGGTTTTCGCTGGGGAAGAAAATCTAAAGAAAGAGCGGCTAAAGAAGCTCTGCTTCACGCCTGGTCGCACGCTTTTAGGGGAAGAAAAGAAAAGAAAAGGGATTACCGCGCCTTATGGCAAGTCCAAATCAATGCCGGAGCGCGCCTCGCAGGATTAACCTACAGCAAATTAATATCCGGACTCAAAAAACAAAATATCATTATTGATAGAAAAATATTAGCCGACTTGGCGAAAAACGAACCAAAAATCTTTGAAAAAATAGTAGAAAAGGTAAATAAATAATAAAATAAAAATACCCCATAAAAAGGGTATTTTTATTTTATTGATATTTTTAACGCCCTGCCGGCAGGCAAATTTTGCCGATGAAGAAAATTATAAGCTTCAGTCAATACCCTTTGGCTGTCTTTATAATTGCTTAAAATTTTAGTTCCTTCTTTAAAAGTAAACCAAGCATAACCGCTGTGCTCATAAGAAAGTTTTATTTTTGATTGTATAGTTTCAGCAAGATAGAAAATAACAATTTTAAAAATTTGAGTTTTCTTTTCTCCCCGTCCACGCCAAAAACTGAATTTTTCATAAACTTTAAACGGCCCCATAAATTTCAAATCGCTTCGCGACAATCCGGTTTCCTCTTTAACTTCTCTTATTGCCGCCTGAAAGCTTGTTTCTTTGCCGAATTGTTCCTTATTATCCATATTTTTCAAAAGAATATTTTCTATTTTTCCTTTTGGAAAATTCCAATATCCTCCGCCATGATAAAGCAGTAAAAATTTAATTCCCTCCCTTGTTTTTCTATATATAATTATTCCCGCTGAAATTTCTTTCATTGTTTTATTTTAACATATTTAGCAATTTTTCCACCGGCCAAGCGTTGATTATGTCGCTTTTTTCCGCCCAGCCGCGGCGAGCCTGAAAAACGCCATATTCCATCTGACTCATTTGCTCTTTATGATGAGCGTCGGAATTAATAATCATTTTAACGCCAGCTTTTTTAGCGCGGCGGATATTTTTATCATTCAAATCCAATCTATATGGATTAGCATTAATTTCTAAAATTGTTCCGGTTTTTTTTGCAACTGATAAAATTTTATCAAAATCAAATTCATATTCGTCGCGTTGATTTAAAATTCTTCCGGTTAGATGAGAAATTATATCAACATTCGGATTTTCCATGGCCTTAACAATCCTTTGAGTCATTTCTTCTTTTGATATTTTTAATTGCGAATGAACTCCGGCAATCACATAATCAAGTTTTACCAAAAATTCGTCTTTAATATCAATTGAGCCGTCAGTCATAATATTCGCCTCGCAACCTTTTAATATCCTGAATTTTAAATTTTGAGTTTTAAATTTTAAATTAATTTTATCTATTTCTTTATTTCTTTTTTCAAGCTGTTTTTCATCTAGTCCATTTTCAATTTTTAAAAATTGGGTGTGATCTGAAATGCCGATATATTGGTATCCTCGAAAAATAGCCGTCCGCGCCAATTCTTCAATAAAATTTTCTCCTCCATCCCAATTTGAATGAATATGAAGATCTCCTAAAATATCATTATAATTTATTAATTTCGGCAACTTTTTATTCGTTGCCGCCTCAATTTCTCCAGTATTCTCGCGAAGCTCCGGCTCAATATAATTTAATCCCAATAATTTATAAATATTCTCTTCGTTTTCCCCGGCAATCATTTTATTTCCTTTAAACAACCCATACTCGTTTAATTTTAATCCTTTACTGATAGCAATTTTCCTTAAAACAATATTATGTTCTTTTGAACCTGTGAAATATTGCAAAGCCGAGCCGAAACTTTTTTCCGACACCACCCTTATATCAACATCAAATCCCGCCGCCATTTTTACCGATACCTTTGTTGTCCCCTTTCCCAAAATTTTAGCGATTCCGGGCAAAGATATAAAATAATTTATAATTTTAGAAGGATTATTTGACGCAATTAGAATATCAGCATCGCCGATCGTTTCTTTCCTGCGGCGCAATGAACCGGCTTCGGAAATTTTTTTCACTTCCCCGATAATAGAACTAATCTCACTACTGGGTTTTATTTTAAAATTTTTAAACTTGCTTATGATTTCATCAACAATCGGAGAAATTTCTCCAAGTAAAAACCTTCCCTTGCTTCTTTTTAAAAATTCAATATTTTCTAAAATATTTTTTTCTGTTTTTTAACCGAAGCCGAATAAAGGCGCGATTTTATGGGCTTTAGCCGCCTTTTCCAAATCTTTTAAATTTTTTATCCCAAGTTTCTCGTAAAGAATTTTGGCTTTTTTCACTCCCATGCCTTCAACTTTGACGATATTGTCCAAATCAATCGGAATTTTCTTTTTGAATTTTTCGTATTCTTTGATTTTACCGGTTTTGATATATTCCTCTATTTTTTTGGCAATACCTTCGCCAACGCCCGGAATTTCCATCAGCGCTTCAATGCCTCCTCTTTGATATACTTCTCCGATATCGCTTTTCAAAGATTCAATCATTGCCGCCGCCTTTCTATACGCCTGCGGCTTGAATGGAATCGCATTCCCATCCATTTCATAATAATCGGCGAGTTCGTAAAAAATTTTGGCGATTTTCTGGTTTGACATAAATAAATTATAATAAAGTTATCCACAGACAAACAATTGACGAATATCAAATTTTAATGCTATTATACTAATGGAATTGCCATCGTCTCGAACTGTCGCAACTCAATGCGCGCGTTCCCGCAAGGGATAGAGACGGTGAATCTATAAAACGGGGAGTCTAGTATTCTAGACACCCCCGTTTTTTATTCTGATAATTTAAGCGGCCATACATTAAAATAAGGATTATTACAGGTAATTTTTTGCGCTAATGGATATTGAGATAATTTAGAAGAGGGTATTTTTAATTTTAAAATTAAATGATTAACAAATTCTATTTTTGCTTTTGCTCTATTTGAATTCTTTATAAAATTATTTTTTTGACGATATTGAAATGCTATAGAACCCAATAATAAATCCGTTAATTGCAAAAGAAGAAACGATTCTGAATTAGCTCTTATAGTTTTTATAATATTCGGCAATTTGTCTAATTCTTTCTCAAAATATATCTCGCTTTTAGAAGGACGGTTCATATAATCAGCAATCACCACCATGCTCTCATCCGAACAATTATGCTTGCAAATAATTTTTGAATAAGAAATATATGCTTCCCAATAATTTTTATAAATAACAGACTTAAATCTGTTATCATTTTTATCAATAATTAGAGCGCAAAAATGCAAAGGAAATTCAAAAGCGGTATCTATAAATTGTTTATATTTTTTTACAGTAGTTGGTGTTATTTTAGTAAATTTATACTCATAATGCCTTGTAGATAATAAAAGCAAATTTAATTCTTCTTGAGTTAATTTTTTTGGATTATTTTTTAATTCTCTAATAACCGTTTTTCTTTTTTCTTTCTGCAAAGAATAATAATCATAATGTTGTTGGGTTAATTTTTCTGTAATTAATGAAACATCTTCTAACCAAAGAAGTCCAATAGCAAAATATGGCTGAATTTCTTTTGATTCATCTAAAACCCCTGTTTCATCAATAAAAGCAAAATAATTTTTCATAATTTTATAATTAAGATAATTTCATAACTGACAGAAAAAATTTTCTATTTTCCAATTTTATAATTTCTTAAATAATTTCTCAATTATTGAATCAATTATAAACATATCAATAATTGAGGTGCCTATAAAAACATAAAATAAAAATATCAACAACCATAACCAGTTAAATGTTATAAAAATCAATATTGAAACTCCTATTAATAAAATAAAATTAGTTATTAGAATAATATAATTAACCTGAAGTGTTAATTGCGGTATAAATAAAGGCATTCCGATTGCCCGCGATAAATCTCTCATCCTTCGCTGTAGCCGATAAAGAATCGTATTGATAATAATATAGATAATAACTAAAAACATAACTAAACTTTCCATAATCATAAATTTTTAATTATCGATAATCATTGATTTGAATTAATCGTTCCCAAAACATACAATTAACACCAAAAAATGATCTTGTGGCAAGATATTCTGTGTTAGTTTTAGCTTCTTTACTTGTAGAAAAAAACATAAAAGAAGAACACCCATAATCAATTAAAGTTCTAATGGTATAAGTAATTAAAAACATTAAAAGCGCAATTGCTATGCTATATAATAAAATTACTTTGATTTTTTCTTTCATAAAATTTGTTTTTTAATTAAATGTTTTTAATAATCCATTTTTTAAGGCGTAAATAATTTTCTCTAGTTGGATTTTCTTGCGCCACTCTTAATAAATCAGCTAGTTCTTTTTGAATCAACACCACTTTCTTTCCTTTTGATGTAATTCCGTAAGCTATTTTATCAATAATAAGAGGATAATTATTTTTATATCTTCTTTCCCAAGATTTAAATACTAAAATCCAGTTTAAGTCTTGACTTAGTATAATTTTATAAAACATAAATTTTAGCGCATCAATAAAAAACATAAATTTAATAAATTATTAATCATTAAATTTCGCAATCAAATATTAAATTTTAATGATAAACGATTTTCATATTATTAAAATTTATTCGACCTTTTTATTTACTCCTTTTATTATATCATTAAAATAAAACAACCGTCCTTTAATATCCAAAACCGCAAAAATGCGGCGTATGTCCCCATTTACCATCTTTCCTTTTATGATCTGTAGTCGGAGTCCACATTAGTAAATCATTACCCGCGCTTATAATAGACGGACTAGGAAGGGGTCGTTTCTTTTTATCGCCAAACACCTCACAACGACACATTACTGGAACTCTGCCATTATATCGTTCTTCAACATATCCCCCGAGACGCTTACATTCTTTACATCTTTCTAAATTTTTATCTAATATTTCCATATACTAAAATTTATCCGCGACCTTTTTATTGCCTCCTATATATAGCACCAAAACTAAAAAGATAGTGAATTACTTGGTTTTTTGAGGTTGTTTCTATGTACCCGCGGCTTAAACACCGCGCCTTCCATTTCCAAATAATCGGCGAGTTCGTAAAAAATTTTTGCGATTTCTTGATTAAACATTATTTAATTTTAACATAAAATAAATCCTCTCGCATAAATTTATGCAAAGGAATAAAAAAAGCGCGCAAGATAAT
>JBBTRJ010000020.1:0-3903 GCA_038065215.1 Patescibacteria group bacterium | reverse complement strand
AACTCCCTTTTTTAATTAAATCAACTTGCTTTATTAATTGTTGTTTATTATTATTTAAAATATGAAAAAAGCATTAATTACTGGAATTACCGGTCAAGATGGTTCTTATTTGGCTGAATTTTTACTTGAAAAAGGATATGAAGTTCACGGTTTAATAAGAAGATCGTCGGTATCGAATATTTCGCGCATTAAAAATATTCATCAGGATCCGCATAGTAAAAATATTAATAAAGTTTTTTTGCATCATGGAGATCTTTCTGATGCCGGAAGCATACGAAAATCTATTTCAAATATTGAACCGGATGAGATTTATAATTTGGCCGCCCAATCGCATGTTAAAATTTCTTTTGAAAAACCGGAATATACGGCGGATATAACCGCTTTAGGAGCATTGAGAATTTTAGACGCTATTAAAGATTTTCAAGATAGTACCGGAAAAAAAATTAAATTTTATCAGGCGTCTTCCAGTGAAATGTTTGGTCTTGCCCCTAGTCCTCAAAATGAAAAAACACCATTTCATTCCCGCAGTCCTTATGCTTGCGCAAAAGTTTTTGCGCATCATATTACTGTAAATTATAGAGAGGCTTACGGAATTTTTGCCGTTAGCGGAATTCTTTTTAATCATGAAAGTCCAAGACGAGGAGAAAATTTTGTAACTAAAAAAATAACTCGTGGCGTTGCCAGAATTGCCGCTGGTTTGGATAAAAAAATTTATTTAGGAAATTTGGATTCTAGGCGCGATTGGGGTTATGCCAAGGAATATGTTGAGGTTATGTGGAAAATGCTTCAGCAGCCGGAGCCGGAGGATTATGTCATAGGCACAGGAGAAACACATTCAGTTAAAGAATTTGTTGAAGCGGCTTTTAGACATGCCGGAATCAATAATTGGCAAGATTATGTTGAAATTGACGAGCGTTATTTAAGGCCGGCCGAAGTAAATAATTTAGTAGCTGATTCAAGCAAGGCAAAAGAAAAATTAGGCTGGGAGGCGAAAACTAAATTTGATGATTTGGTAAAAATAATGGTTGAATCAGATTTAGAAGAACACGGTATTAAAAAATAAATTATATTTTTTTCGCTAAGCCGATTATTTCAGATAAAATTTTTTCTTTGAGTATATATAGAGTTATAAAATAAACGCTTCCGGAAATAATTATATTTAAAATTATATTTATCCCGAAATTATTTAATATTAAACTTACTAAACCCATAATAACCGCGCTAATAATTATTTTTTTAAGATGGCGAATAATATGAAAATTATTCGCTTTTTTAAGTATTATCAAAGAAAGCCAATAATTTATTGATTGGGCGATTATTGTCGCGATTGATGAACCTATCATTCCCCATCTTGGAATCAATATTGAATTAAAGATTATATTTCCTATCCCGCCGATTAAAATGTTTAAAACCATCGCTTTTTGTTTATTATAAGCCAAAAGGGTATTGCTTATTAAGGTGGCGGGGAAAATAATCAGATTAGTGATGATGAGCATTTGGAAAACTATTGCGGCTGGTAAATATTCTTTTCCATAAACAAGATTAATTATCGGTTTTCCTAAAATAATGCCGCCGACTACAAGGGGAATTGCAATCAGAAAAACAATTGTCAATCCTTTTTCCATCAATAATTTTATTTTTATTTCATCTTTTTCTCCTATTAAGCGCGATATGGCCGGGAATATGGCGCTGGCTATAATTGCCGGCAAGCTATAAAAAACTTGGATTATGCGCTGGCTGGCGGAATAATAACCGATTTCTTTCGCGCTTCGCCACCAACCAAGCATTAAAACATCGGTGTTAAGCATAAAAGCGCCGATAATGCTGTTTAAGGCCATTGGCCAAGCAGAAGAGATCATCGGCTTTATAAGTTTTTTATCAAAGTGGGTAAAAATTTTTTTAAATTCTTCCTTGATGATGAAAATTGAAATTAAAGCGCCTAAAGCCGTTGCGGCGGCGTAAGAAAATATTAAATATTTTGAAGTTGGCGATAAGTAGATGGCGGCAAATCCAAAAGCCGTAATTGCAAAATTTGTCGCAACCATTGTTAATGCTTCAAATTCCATTTTTTCTTTCGCCCTTATTGAAGTCAGCGAGAATTCCCTTATTCCGTCAAATATTACAATTAAAGCGATAAATGGAACCAAAACAACAACTTCTTTGATTTTTGAGAAATATGGAGATATTGTAATTATTAAAATTGTTACAAAAATAAATAAAGAAATTTTTATCCAAAAAGCGGTTGAAAAATAATGAAATTTTTTTTCAGGATATTTGGCGAGTTCTCTGGTTATTAATTGATTGATTCCAATATCCGAAAAAACGGTAAAAAAACCAGCCAAGCTTAAAGCATAAGAAAAAACTCCATATTCAGCCGCGCCTAAAATCCGCGCCGCGTAAATAATAATCACCGCCCTTATTAAACGGCTTCCAATGTGAGATATGCTAAGCCAAAAAATATTTTTGGCAATCGTTTGTTTAATACTGTTATTGGCAAATAAAAGATTTTTAAGGCGAGTAACCATATTAATTTGAAATAAATATATATCTTATCGTTTTTATCAAAATCAGCAAATCTAAAAATAATGATTGATTTTTAATGTAATAAATGTCGTATTGGAGCTTTTCTTTTGCTTCTTCAATTGAGGCGCTGGGCTTGTAATTTATTTGCGCCCAGCCGGTGAGTCCCGGTTTGATAAGATGGCGGATGTCATAATACGGCAATTGTTTATACATTTCAACGAGTTCGTTGTTTTCCGGCCGCGGCCCGATAAAAGAAATATCTCCTTTTAAAATATTGAATAATTGAGGCAATTCGTCCAAATGAGTGTAGCGGATAAATTTTCCGAAAGCAGTAATGCGATTATCATTTTTTTCTGTCCAAAGCGGACCATTCCCGCATTCTTTCATTGATCTGAATTTTTGGAGAATAAACGGCTTGTCATTTTTACCGATTCTTTTTTGCCGGCAAATTGCCGGTTTTGACGGTGTTGTTTTATTTATGATAAAAATCAAAATTATTATCGGCAAAAAAACGATTATTAAAATTAGAGACAGAATAACATCAATAAATCTTTTTATAGAATCATAAAGGTGCCGATTAATTGTGATTTGTTCAATAAGGCGGGATTCTTCTATATCTTCAATCGGCACTTTGTAAAAAATTGATTCGTAAAAATCAGACAAGTCAATAATTTTTATTCCCGATAACAGAAGATTATATATAAATTTAATCGCTAAAGAATCTTTTTTAGTTTTATTATCCACAATGATTATTTCAATATTATTTTGAGCAATCATTTTACGAATTGCGTCAAATTTTTCTTTTTCTAAATTTTCAATAATAAAAATTATTTCATATCCGATTTGAGGATTTTTTTCAAGGTATTCCGCGAGCAATGGGATATTTTTTGATTCTCCGATAATCAATATTCTTTTGATTAATCCTTTGGAAATAAAAATTTTTGCTAAAAATAGCCTCCAAATATAATTAAACGCCGCGAAAATAAAAGCAAAAATCAATAAATTGGTTTTCGGCGTAAGTTTGAAAATCGGTTCAAGAATATAGAATAGGAAAATTGAAAAAGCGATATTTGTAATTATCGCCAGAAAAAAATTTTTAATCGCTTCAATATCGTGTTTTAAAAATTTATTGGAATAAAGATTAAAAAGATAAAAAATTAATATCCAAACGGCGAATATCATAGAAAACGGCAATAAATGAGAATTTAGTGAAAATTCAAAATTAGCCGCGCCGTAGCGGAATAGCAATGTTAAGGCAAGAGAACTATAGAGAATCGCTATATCCCCGAAAATAACAATTATTTTTTTAAAATTTAAAGAGTTAAATTCCATTTTATTATTATATTTCTTTGAATTACGAAATTCCAATTTTGTAAATAA
>JBBTRJ010000019.1:0-5101 GCA_038065215.1 Patescibacteria group bacterium | reverse complement strand
TTTCAGAAAAATCTTTTTGCCTGTTATTTGCAAAATCGGAGTTTCGTAATTCAAAGTATTTTAAATTAAATTTATGATAAGATTTAAGGTATGCAAATAATTGATGGAAAAAAAATCGCGCAGGAAATAATTGATAAATTAAAGTCTTTGCCAATTCTGCAAAAAATTTTCGCGGCGATTTTAGTCGGTGACAATCCGCAATCAGAAAGTTTTTTAAAGCAGAAAGAAAAAGTCGCCAAAGAATTGGGTATTGATTTTCGGCTGTATAATTTTCCTGAAAATTCCACAAATGATTTTTTAAGAAAAGAAGTCGGGAAAATCGCTTTATTGAAAAGAGTGGGTGGGGTAATTGTACAATTACCATTGCCGGAACAGATTAATAAGCATTATGTGTTAAATGTTATTCCGCGAGAAAAAGATGTTGATGTTTTGGGCGAACGCGCGCTAGGAGCGTTTTATACAGGCAGGAATTTAATTTTACCGCCGGCAGTTGGAGTGGTTGAAGAAATTTTAAAGTTTAAAAATCTAAAAATTTTAGATTTAAAAGTGGCTGTTGTTGGCGCGGGTTTTCTTGTTGGCAAACCGATTGCGATTTGGCTAATTGACAAAGTTAAAGAATTGACTATTTTTGAAAAAGGCAGTGATTTGTCAAAATTAAAAAATTATGATTTAATTATTTCCGGAGTTGGTCAAGCTGATTTGATAAAATTAGAAATGTTAAAAGATGGAGTTGGTATTATTGATTTCGGATATTCGATGAATGAAAATGGAAAACTTGGCGGAGATTTTGATATTTCTGAAATTGAAAATTGTAAATTGAAAATTGAAAATTTCTGGTACACTCCTACTCCCGGCGGCACTGGTCCGGTATTGGTGGCAAAAGTTTTTGAAAACTTTTATAAATTAAATTCTGATAAATTATAAATAATTTAAAAAATGAAAAAATTTAGAGACAGCTTTGAGTATGCTTTTAACGGATTGAAAGAAATTTTAATCAGTGAAAAAAATTTTAAGACAATGTTTTTGATTGCTTTAGCGGTAATTTTTGCAATGTTTTATTTTCCGACAAATTATCTTGATAAGGCGATTCTTTTGACGGTGATTTTTTCTGTTTTGATTTTAGAATTAATAAATAATGTGGTTGAGAAAATTATGGATTTTCTTCAATCAAATCAAGACGAGCGAGTAAAAATTATCAAAGATTTGATGGCGGCGATAGTTTTATTGGCGAGTATTGGTGCTGTAATTATCGGCTTAATAATTTTCTGGCCGTATTTTTTTAAATAAAATTTATGGAAAAAGAAATATCATGGGAAGATTTTGAAAAAGAATATCTTAGATTTTTGCGAAGCGATGGAATGATTAAAAAAGTAGAAGATTTTGCCAAGAGATGCGCGGAAGAAACAATTACTATAATGTGTATTGAAGATGATGCTGATAAATGTCATCGCCGTCTTTTGGCTGAAGAATTGCAAAAACACCAATCTAAATTAAAAATTATTCATAAATAATTTATTTAAAAAATTTTTTAATTCTTTTATTTTTTGCTGAAGCAAATTTTTATCGTTAGTTTCAATATTTAATCTTATTAATGGTTCGGTATTTGATGGGCGCAAATTAAACCACCAATCGCTAAATTCCATGGTCAGTCCGTCAATATGAGAAATTTTTATTGCTTTATTGCTATATTTTTTCTTAATTAATTTAAATAAATTTTTTAACCTTGAGTCGCTATTTTGATTTTTAATTCTTGATTTTTTAATTTTGATATTAATTTCTCCGCTTCTAAAATATTGCGGCAATAAATTATTAAAATCCGTCAAAGAATAAGGTAATTTTGAAACAGCATTAATAACTTCAATCGCCGCCATAATTCCTGAGTCGCAGTAAAAGAAATTTTTAAAATAATAATGTCCTGATTGCTCGGCGCCAAAATCCGCATCAACTCTTCGCATTAATTTTTTAATATAATAATGTCCCACCCTGGATTGAATTATGAATTTTGAATTATGAATCATGGATTTTTTATTCTTAATTCCTAATTTATCATTCATTATTTCTTTTCTTACGAGCCATCCAGTTCGAATATCAATAACGACTTTTTTTGGACTGATACGCCAGATCAGTAAATTGGCAATAATATCAGGATTGATAAATTTGCCTTTATTATCTACAAAAAATACCCTGTCGCCGTCAGCGTCAAAAATTATTCCTAAATCAGCTTTTTGTTTGATAACTTCTTTTTGAAGTTGGTTTATTACGTTTGGCATTAATGGGTTTGGCCCGTGCGCCGGGAAATTACCATTTGGTTTTGTATTAATAAAAATAGGTTTTAGTCCTCCAATTAGCGGATTGGTTTTAGGTTTTAGTAAATTTTTAAGAACTATTCCAGTTGTTCCATTTGAACAATCAAAAATTACCTCAAGAGGTCTTGCTGGCTTGCCTGCCGGTAGGCATGGTTTTAAAAATTTTTTAAGAAAATTCGCGTAAATTTTTATAAATTCATTATTCATTATCCATTATTTTAAAAATTTCTTTTCCGCTAATCGGTATCGCATTTTTGCCGACAATTTTTAAGCCGTTATATTCTTTTGGGTTATGAGAAGCGGTAATTATTATTCCCATATCGGCGTTGAAATAGTTTGCTAAAAAGTAAAGCATTGGCGTTGTCGCCATTTCAATTTCAATAATCTTGATACTTGATGCCTTACGTTTGACACTATTTATCGCTGCGCGATAAAGCGATAGCGAGCTTAATCGAGCATCATAGCCAATAACAATTTTAGATTTTTGAGAAAACTTATTTGAAAGTTTTAAAATTATTTCTGAAACAATTTTTTCGTTGATCTCTTGCGGATATTTTCCGCGGATATCATAAGATTTGAAAATATTGGGATTCATTATATTTAATTATACTTTTTCTATATAAGTTATCCACAGCTATTTTTTTTAGATTGTGCTATAATAAAATTAATGAATAAAAAACTTTTATTGGAAATTATTTCTGCCATTGCCGTGATTTTAATAGCTATCGGCGGATATTATTATTGGCAAAAATATTATAAAATTGCGCCAGCTTCGACGGCTGAAGCGCCGCAAACTTTTGGCGAACAAATTTCAGAACAGGCGATAACCAATCCGGCTGAAAAAATTCCCCAGACAAATCCTTATGAGGCGAAAACCAATCCATTCGAAAAAATAAAAACTAATCCATTCCAAGACGGATACAAAAATCCTTTTGGGCAATAATTAAAATTAAAAAAATTAAGATTTAATATGAATAAAAATATTAATTTAGCTATTTCAACGATTATTATCATTTTTTCCGTTTTAATCGGTTATGCATTAGTTGTTTCAGCTCAATCGTTGGAAATTAATTATCCCATTAAAGAATTAGGCAATTGCGGGAATGAAACTGAGTGTAAGGTTTTTTGCGATAAGTCGGAAAATATGGCTCCTTGCGTCAATTTTGCCGAACGAAATGGATTAATATCTCCCGAAGAAGCTAAAATGGCGAAAGCTTTCATTCAGGCCAGTATGAAGGGTCCTGGCGGCTGCAACAATAAAGAAGAATGCGAAATTTATTGCGACAATTCTAATAATCTTGAGGTTTGTTTAGATTTTGCTAAGAAAAATAATTTAATGTCCGATGATGAATTAGAAGAAGCCGAAAAAGTTTCAAAGGTATTAAAAGAAGGAGCTCAATTGCCCGGCGGTTGTAAAAATAAAAAAGAATGCGAAATTTATTGCGATAATTCGGACAATATAGAGGAGTGCATTGCTTTTGCGGAAAAATCAGGCGTTATTTCTTCTGATGAATTGATAGAAGCTAAAAAAGCGGTGAAAGCGATAAAATCCGGGATTCGTTCGCCCGGTGATTGTCGCGGGAGAAAAGAATGCGATATTTATTGTTCATCTCCGGGAAACATGGAAGAATGTATAGTTTTTGCGGAAGCTGCCGGATTTATTCCACCGGAAGAAGCTGAAATGGCAAGAAAAATGATGCCTTTAATGCAAGCCGGCAAAATGCCGGGAGGATGTCGCGGCAAAAAAGAATGCGAGGCGTATTGTTTTGATGAATCTCATATTGAAGAATGCGCAAATTTTGCCTTAGGGGCTGGATTGATGAAACAAGAAGAATTTGAAATGTTTAAAAAAACAGGCGGAAAAGGACCGGGCGATTGCCGTGGGAAAGAGCAGTGCGAAACATTTTGTAATAATCCGGAGAATCAAGAAGTGTGCTTTAATTTTGCCAAAGAGCATAATTTAATTCCTCAAGAAGAAATTGAAAAAATGAAAGGCGGGATGGATCAGATAAAAAAAGGTTTTGGAATGGCGCCGCCGGAAGTTTCTCAATGTTTGAAATCAATTGTTGGCGAAGAAGTTTTAAATAAAGTTCAATCCGGCCAAACAATGCCATCTCAGCAATTAGGCGAACAAATGAGAAAATGTTTTGAACAATTTATGCCTCAAGGACAAGGCGGGTCAATGGGGCCGGAGGGAAAATTTGATGAAAGGGACAGGAGAATGGGTCATTCTCAAAATATGCCAATTGAAGGAGGATTTATGGGGCCGGGCGGCTGTCAAAATCAAGAAGAATGTCAAAAATATTGTTCTGAAAATCCAAATGAATGCGCCGGGTTTAAAAAGCCGGAATTTCCGATTGAAAATAGAGAATCTGAAAAATTTAGGGAATTTAATAAAGAAGATTTTGAAGGAAATATTCCAAAAGAAATCAAAGAAATGCGCGAGAAATTTCCAGAAGGAGCTCCAGATCAGGAAATGATTCAAAAAATGATGCAAGGAAAAAATTTCCCTCAAGAATTTCAAAAAAGAGAAATTCCTCAGCAATATATCCCCGAACAATATCAAGAGATGATTAAGCAATATCAGCAATATCCAAATCAAATACCGCCGAAAGAGCAAGCGCAATTCCCTCAAGGAACGCAACAGATGCAGCCGATAATGCCTCCGCAATATCAGCCTCAACCAGCGCCTATTCAAGAGCAAATTCCTCCATCATCAGGAATTTTAAGTCCTCTTTCAAATTTTGGCGCCAGTATTTTTCAATTATTGATGGGATTATAATACTTTGAATTAC
>JBBTRJ010000018.1:1746-9773 GCA_038065215.1 Patescibacteria group bacterium | reverse complement strand
AATCTTTTCTTTACTGTTTGCAAAACAGGAGTTTCGTAATTTAAAGTAGACATAATTCAATATTTTGATAATTATTTTTAATCTGTTAAAATTTAAATATGGAGATAATATTTCTTTTGATAATTTTGATAGTTTTGATAATCGGTTTAGCAACGATATTTTTATTTTTAAAAAATAATCAGAAACCGGAAGGCGACAGCCAATCAATGATTTTGCTTCAAAATCAAATTCAAGAAATAACCAGAACTTTAGATTTAAAACTTGACCAATCAACGCGCGTAATTCAGCGCCAGTTCGGGGAGAGCTCGAAAATTATTAAAGAAATTACTCAAGAATTGACAAAAGTCGGCGAAGGTCAAAAACAAGTTGTTGATATTGCCAAGCAATTGGAAAGTTTGCAAGATATTTTGAAAAATCCGAAACAGCGGGGAGTTTTAGGAGAATATTATCTAAAAACCGTTTTAGAAAATGTTTTGCCTCCGGGAACTTTTCAGATGCAATATAAATTTAATGATGGCAGTATTGTTGACGCCGTAGTTTTTGTCAAAGATAAAATAATTCCGATTGATTCAAAATTTTCTCTTGAAAATTATAATCGGATTTTAGAAACGCGAGATGAAGTTGAAAGGAAAAAACTGGAAAGTGTTTTCCGCGATGATTTGAAAACTCGCATTGATGAAACTTCAAAATACATCAAGCCGTCGGAGAATACGATGGAATTCGCTTTTATGTTTATCCCTTCAGAGGCGGTTTATTATGATTTGCTTATTAATAAAATCGGCGCCGTAAAATCAAACACCCGCGATTTAATTCAATACGCGACTGGAGAAAAAAAAGTAATGATTGTTTCGCCGACAACTTTTTTGGCTTATTTGCAGACTGTTTTGCAGGGATTGAAAGCTTTGCAGATTGAAGAATCGGCAAAAGAGATAAGAAAAAGAGTTGAAGAATTGGGCAGGCATTTATTAAATTATGATTCTTATTTTAAAAAATTAGGAACTCATCTCGGCACCACGGTTAATATGTATAATTCCGCTTCCAAAGAATTGAGTAAAATCGACAAAGATGTTTTACGCATATCCGGAGCGGCTGTCGGCATTGAACCTATATCAATAGACAAACCGCAAGAGGAGTGATATAATTTATTATTCTAAAATTATGAACGAATTTAACATTTCTTGGACATCTTTATGGAGGATTTTATTTATGCTTTTTTTTGGAGTAGCTCTTTATTTTTTGCGCGATGTCGCATTGATTCTTCTTTTATCATTAATCATATCTTCTGCGTTAGATGCGCCGATAACTTTTCTTGAGCGCAAAAAAATTCCCAGAATTTTAGGCACTTTCTTAATTTTTATCGTTATTATTTCAGCTCTTTCTTTAGTTTTATACACAATTATCCCAGTTGTAATTCTTGAATTGAAAAGTTTATTTAATGGTTTGCAAAAAATATCTTTGCCTGCTTTCGGCCAATTGGGGTCAAGCCAAATATTGGAAAATTTTGAAAAAAACTTTAATAATAATATTGATCAATTTGCCAATACTTTATTTTCCGGAAGCGCTTCTTTTTTAGATATAATCTCAAAAATTTTCGGTGGAATTGTTTTTGTCATCGCTGTTTTTATTCTTTCATTTTATTTAACTGTAAGCCGTGACGGAGTTGAAAAATTTTTAAGAGCTGTTTTGCCGAAAGCTCATGAAAATTATACGGTTAATATGTATCTTAGGGTAAGGCAAAAACTCGGGCTTTGGCTTAAGGGGCAGTTAATTTTAAGTTTTTCTGTCGGATTGATAACATTTTTAGGGCTTTTAATTTTAGGAGTTGATTATAGTTTGATCTTGGGAATTATGGCGGGACTTTTAGAAATGGTGCCTTTTGTTGGCCCGCTTTTAACCGGAACAATGGCATTTTTAATAGCTATTTCTCAATCATGGACGCTTGGATTTTATACAATCGCGCTTTTTTTCGGAGTTCAGCAATTTGAAAGTCATATTTTAATACCTCAAGTTATGCGCAAGACGATCGGGCTTCATCCAGTCGTAGCTGTGATTTCTTTACTGGCCGGTTCTCAAATTGCCGGTTTTGTCGGTATTATTTTAGCGGTTCCTATCGCAGTGGTAATTCAAGAAATTATTGAAGATTGGGATTTAAGAAAGAACTCTCATATTCATGCCTAAAATAATCGATGTTCATACTCATTTAGGATCTCAATTTTTTGGCGATTATAGAAATAAGGCGTTAAAAAGAGCTTTAGACAATAAAATTTTTGTTATTAATGTCGGGGTTGATAAAAAAAGTTCGCAAGAGGCCGTTGAGATTGCAAATCAAAATTCTTTTGGCGTTTGGGCAACAGTCGGACAACATCCGACGGAAAATAATTCGTCAGCTGGCGAATTTAATTATGATTTTTATAAAAATTTGGCGCTTGAAGAAAAAGTAGTGGCAATCGGCGAGTGTGGGCTTGATTACTATCATAATCAAGCGAGTAAAAAGTTAAAAGTTGAAAATTATAAAGAAATACAAAAAGAAATTTTTATTAAACACATAGAATTGGCAAAAGAAGTTAATAAGCCGTTGATGATCCATTGCAGAGAAGCATTTGATGATTTAATTATTATTCTTAAATCTTATGTCATAAATTCTAAATTTTCGCCCGGGGTTATCCATTTTTTTACCGGCACACTTGACAATGCGAAAAAACTTTTAGAAATGGGATTTTATTTTACATTCGGCGGATTGATTACTTTTAACAGAAGTTTTGACGAGATTATAAAATTTTTGCCGTTGGATAAAATTTTATTGGAAACCGATGCGCCGTTTGTCGCGCCGATTCCTTACCGCGGACAAAAAAATGAACCATTTTATATTATTGAAATTGCCAAAAAAATGGCGGAAATTAAAGGCGTTTCTTTTAAAGATATTTGCGATCAAACTACGGAAAATGTCAGGGTTGTTTTTAGGTTAAAAATTTGATATAATTTAATAAATTTGCCGTAAGGCATTTTTATTTAAAATGGCTAAAAAAGATTTGCCTAGCCAGGCAGAAGAAAAAAAACAGCAAAATGTCAATCATCCTTCTTATGAGGCGAAGGATATTTATGTTTTAGAAGGGCTTGAGCCGGTAAGAAAAAGACCGGGAATGTATATTGGCACAACTGATACGGCCGGCTTACATCATTTGATTTGGGAAGTTTTTGACAATTCAATCGATGAAGCGATGGCAGGTTATGCTAAAAATATCAAGGTTGAATTATTGGAGAATAACAGGATTGCTATTACCGATGATGGTCGGGGAATACCGGTTGATATTCATCCGCAAACAAAAAAATCAGCCCTTGAAACCGTAATGTGCACGCTTCATGCTGGAGGAAAATTCGGCGGGGAATCTTATAAGGTTTCCGGAGGGCTTCATGGAGTCGGCGTTTCGGTTGTCAATGCTTTATCTGTTTGGGTAAAAGCGGAAATTTGCCGCGGAGGAAATATTTATGTTCAGGAGTATGAAAGAGGCAAACCGAAATATAATGTTAAAAAAACCGGAAAATGCGAAAAATCAGGCACAAAAATCACATTTGAAGCTGACAAAGAAATTTTTTCCGCCCAAGGCGGAGAAATAAAATTTGATAGAAAAAGAATTATTGATCATTTGCGTCAGCAAGCGTTTTTGACTAAAGGAGTAAAAATTGAAATTATTGATAGCAGGGAAAAAATACCGGTTTATTACGCTTTTTATTTTGAGGGGGGATTATTATCTTTTATTAATTATTTAAATCAGTTTCGCAAGCCGATTCAAAAAGAATATTTTCATATCAATAAAGAATATGAAAATATTGAAGCAGAAGTAGCTTTTGTTTATAACCAAGAAATTGAAACTCAAGAATTAAGTTTTGCTAATAATATTTATACTCCGGACGGCGGTATGCATTTGACCGGTTTTCGTTCGGCTTTGACAAAAGTTTTAAACGACTACGCTCGCAGCAATAATTATTTAAAAGAAAAAGAAGAAAATTTTACCGGCGATGATGTGAGAGAGGGATTAGTGGCGATTATTTCGGTAAGATTGCCGGAACCGCAATTTGAAGGGCAGACAAAAGCAAGACTTGGCACTCCGGGCGCGCGCACTGCTGTTGAAACGATAACCGGCGAAACGCTTAAGGAATTTTTTGAAAAAAATTCTGTTGATGCTAGGGCAATAGTTGAAAAATGTATGCTCACTCAAAAAGCCAGAAAAGCCGCTAAAGCCGCCAAAGAAACAGTTTTAAGAAAAGGCGCTTTGGAAGGGATGACTCTTCCGGGCAAATTAGCTGATTGTTCAAGCAGAAATCCGGAAGAATCGGAATTATTTATAGTGGAAGGAGATTCGGCCGGAGGCTCGGCAAAATCCGGCCGCGATCGCCGTACTCAGGCGATTTTGCCTCTTCGCGGAAAAATTCTCAATGTCGAAAAAAGCCGCATTGATAAAATGCTTGCCAATAATGAAATAAAATCTTTGGTTATCGCTTTGGGAACTTCTATTTCCAATACTCTTGATATTTCAAAGCTCCGTTACCATAAAATTATAATAATGACTGATGCCGATACCGATGGCGCCCATATTCGCACGCTTCTTCTTACTCTTTTTTATCGTTATTTCAGGCCAGTTATAGAAAATGGAAATATTTATATTGCTCAGCCGCCGCTTTATAGAATTCAAAAAGGAAAAGAAGTGAATTTTGTTTATAATGATTCTCAAAAAGAAAAAATTCTTAAAGAAATGAATAAGGGCAAATTAGAAGAAGATATTAAGGGAATTAATATCCAGCGTTATAAAGGTTTGGGAGAAATGAATCCAGATCAGCTTTGGGAAACTACAATGAGACACGATACTAGAACTTTAAAATTAGTAACCATTGAAGATGCCAAAGAGGCCGATAAATTATTTGATATTCTAATGGGCGAAACAGTTGAACCGCGCAAAGCTTTTATATCAAGTCATGCAACAATGGTGAAAAATCTTGACATTTAATTATATCAATGCGAATATATTCACTATGTTTAATCGCGTAAAATCTTATATTCTGGAATCATATTCAGAGCTTAAAAGAGTTAATTGGCCGACAAAAGATGAGACAATCCGTATGACTTTAGTGGTTATCGCAATGTCGCTTATAATGGCGGTTTTCTTAGGGTCGTTAGATTTTTTATTTAGGTATTTATTAAAAATATTTATTATATAAATTTTATGGTTAAAGAAATTGAAAATCAAACAAAAACAGGAAATGCAAAAGGGCTTTCTGAAAAAGCAGAAGGGGAAAGGAATTGGTATGCGGTTCATACATATGCCGGTTATGAAGACGCGGTGGAGAGATATTTAAAACAAAGAGTTGATTCTTTGGAAATGCATGATAAGATTTTTAATGTTATTGTTCCGAAAGAAAAGAAGATAAAGATTAAGAATGGCAAAAGAAGAACAATTGAGGAAAAAATTTATCCCGGCTATGTATTGGTTGATATGGCGATGAGCGATGATTCTTGGTATGTTGTGAGGAACACTCCCCGAGTAACCGGTTTTGTCGGCGCAGATTCCACCGAACCGACCCCGCTTTCAAAATCTGAAGTTGATTCATTGATGTCTAAAATGGACACTGAAGAGCCAAAATTTAAGATTGAATATTCTATTGGAGAAATGGTTAAAATTACCGACGGTCCGTTTAAAGACCAAGAAGGTAAAATTGGCGAGATTGATGAAGATCATGGAAAATTGAAAATAATGGTTCCGATTTTCGGAAGAGAAACATCGGTTGAATTAGATTCATTGCAAGTGCAAAAGATATAAAATAAATTCATATGGCAAAAGAAATTAAAGCAAAATTAAAACTTCAAATTCCGGCGGGAGCGGCAAATCCGGCGCCTCCGGTTGGTCCGGCCTTGGGCCAACACGGTATAAATATCGCGAGTTTTTGTCAGCAATTTAATGAAGCGACCCGCGAAATGAGCGGCAATATTATTCCAGCGGAAATTACAATATTTACCGACAGGACTTTTGAATTTAAACTTAAAACCTCTCCGGCTTCTGATATGTTAAGGAAGGCCGCTGGCATAGAAAAAGGAGCGGCAAATCCGCTGAAAGAAAAAGTCGGCAAAGTGACAAAAGCGCAAATTAAAGAAATTGCCGAAAAAAAGATAATTGATTTAAACGCTAATGACATAGAAGCGGCAATGAAAATTATTGAAGGCACGGCGAGAAATATGGGGATTGAGGTAATCAAATAATTTTTAATTTGAAAATAATAAAAGGGTGGCAATTGCCGCCTTTTTTTATTAAAATAAACTTATGTATAAGCCAACAATCGGTTTAGAAATTCACACTGAATTAAAAACTAAAACTAAAATGTTTTGCGGGTGTTTGAATTTTTCGGTAAATTTAGAACAAATAGAAAATCAGCCAAATATTAATATTTGTCCTGTTTGTTTGGCTCATCCGGGAACATTGCCGGCGCCGAATAAAGAAGCGATAAAATCGGTTGTAAAATTAGGATTGGCTTTAGGCGGAAAAATCGCAAAAATATCAAAATTTGATCGCAAAAATTATTTTTATCCGGACTTGCCTAAGGGTTATCAAATTTCCCAATATGATCAGCCGTTTGTTTTAGGAGGGATGCTTAATAGCGTAAAAATAACACGCGTTCATTTAGAAGAAGACACTGCGCGGCTTATTCATTCAGAAGATGGGAAATCGTCATTGGTTGATTTTAATCGCGCTGGTGTGCCTTTAATGGAACTTGTAACTGAACCGGATATTAAAAATGGCAAAGAGGCGGTTTATTTTGCCAAAGAGTTGCGTTTAATTATGAAATATTTAGGAATTTCCAATGCTGATATGGAAAAAGGACAAATGAGGGTTGAAGCGAATATTTCAATCAGCAAAGATAAAAAATTAGGGACAAAAGTTGAAATAAAAAATCTTAATTCGTTTCGCGCGGTAGAAGAAGCGATTGATTATGAAATAAAAAGACAAGAAGATGTTTTGGAAAAAGAAGAAAAAGTAGTTCAAGAAACCCGCGGTTGGGATGAAAATAAAAAATCAACATTCAGCCAGCGTTTAAAAGAGGAAGCCCATGATTACCGTTATTTTTCGGAGCCAGATATTCCGTCATTTGATTTTTCAAAATCAGATTTTATTAATATTGAAGAATTAAAATCTTTCATTCCAGAATTACCCGTTCAAAAACGAGAAAGATTCATTAAAGAATATGGTTTAAAACCGGATCAAGTGGAAATTCTTGTCGAAGATAAATTATTAGGAAATTATTTTGAACAAGCTATTTCGGAATTGTTTTTAGAAATAGGGGAAGATAATAAAGAAAAAAATATCAATCTTTTATTTAATTATTTGACAAGCGATGTTAAGGGATATTTGAATGAGCTGAAAATTGGCATTGAATCTTTAAAAATCACTTCGGAAAATTTTGCCGATCTTATTGCGCTTGCTATAAGGGGCGAAATTTCCAGCCGCGTTGCCAAAGATTTAATTAAAGATATGCATTTAACCGGCAATGACCCGCGCCGAATTATTCAAGAAAAAGGATTGGGGCAAATTTCAGACGAAGAAACTATTGGAAAAATTATTGAAGAAGTGATTGCTGAAAACCAAAAAGCTTTTGATGAATATAGACAAGGCAATGAAAATGTGCTACAATTTTTGGTAGGTAAAACAATGGGAAAACTTAAAGGTCGCGGCAATCCCGCAAAAATTATAGAAATTATTAAAAAGATAATATAAAATATGGAAAATATTGAAAATAAAATTAGAGATTGATATAAGTGATGCAGAAAAAAATGACGGATCAATTAATTAAATTTTAAATTTTTTTATAATTTCAAAAATATTATTTGATTTATTTATCCAAATAATATTTTTATCTCTTTTAAACCAAGTCATCTGGCGCTTAGCATAGCGCCAGTTTTCTTTTATCATATTATCAATCATTTCATCTTTGCTGATTTTATTTTGCAAAAACATGGCGGGATATTTATATTCAAATCCAAA
>JBBTRJ010000018.1:0-1646 GCA_038065215.1 Patescibacteria group bacterium | reverse complement strand
ATAATTTCCAACGCTCTGATTAACCGCCGGCGATTGTGTTTGTCTATATTTTGAGCGCGCCTTGAGTCGAGCTTTTGAAGTTGCCCAAAAAGCTCTTCAGTTGATTTTTTTTCTAGTTGTTTTCGCAATTTCGGCTGGGGCGGAACTTGCGGTAATTGATAATCATAAATCAAAGTGTCGATATAAAGTCCCGTTCCGCCGCAAATAATCGGCAATTTACCCTTTTTAATAATTTTTTTAAGCGCTTTTTTGGCGAGTTTTTGGTATTGGTTAACGGTAAAAGTTCTTTTCGGCGAAGTAACATCGAGAAGGTAATGAGGGATACCTTCCATTTCTTTTTTTGTTATTTTTCCGGAACCGATATTTAATTTTTTATAAACTTGCCGAGAGTCGGCAGAGATAATCTCGCCATCATATTTTTTGGCAATTTTTATCGCTAATTTAGATTTTCCGGAAGAAGTCGGACCTAAAATTACTATAATTTTAGCAAGCATTATGCTGTTTTATTTTTAAACACAATGAATTTATATCCGATAAAGTTCCAAATTAAAGAGCCAATAATGGCGATAATTTTTGCAAAATTAAGCATTATGAAAGAATCTGAAAAAATATTATTAAGTTTTAAAAAGTGGATTATTAAAATAATAAGATTTGAAATTGACGGCAGTTCATAATAAAGCGTGTTGAAAATTATCTGATGGATTACAAACATACCAATAATTGTAATGGCTAAAAATTGGAAAATTTGTTTATAAATATTTCCTCCTTCAGTTTTAAAAGTCCATTGTTTATTTAAAATAAAGCTATTTATCATAGCAATGGCAACAGAAATAATGTTGGCGATTAAAAATTTTTGCCCGAAAATCGTTAAAATAGCGGTAAATCCCAGAAATACCAAACTATTGAGAATAATAACATCAACCAAGGTATTAATAACGCCGACAACTGCGAATTTTCCAACTTGTTTTTTAAGAGAATCTGATTGAATATCCATAAATTTATTGATAATTATTAAGCAGTAAGTCTTTAGAAAAAACTTAATGAAGCAATTGTCATTAAGGCAATTATGAGTATAAGTATTTTTATGATTATTTTTTTAATTTTCATATTGATTTAATTATAGTTTTAATTTCATTTTTATTCAAACTCGCGTGGCCGATTAGAAATCCGTCGATTTCATCATATTTTAAGAAATTTTTGATATTTTTGCCGTCAACCGAACCGCCGTATAATACTTTAGTTTGTAGTTTATAGTTTGTAGTTTGTAGAAATTTTTTGATGTATTTTATCATTTCTAGCGCGTCTTCCGGGGTATCGGAGTGGCCAGCGCCAATTGCCCAGATGGGCTCATACGCTATCGCTAAATTTTTAATTTTCAATTTTAAATTTTCAATTCTTTTTAAATCTTTTTGAAGTTGGTTTTTAATGAAATTTTCAATAGCTTTTTTGCCTTTTTTGCGGATTTCCAGCGGTTCGCCAACACACAAAATTACTTTTAATTCGGTTTTCAGAGTCGCTAAAACTTTTTTATTTATCATTTCATCGGTTTCGTTGAGATGTCGGCGGCGTTCGGAATGCCCGATAATAACATATTCAACTCCCAAATTTTTCAGCATTTTAGGAGAAATTTCTCCGGTATAATGGCC
>JBBTRJ010000017.1:1180-6513 GCA_038065215.1 Patescibacteria group bacterium | reverse complement strand
ATTCCATTTTATTATTATATTTCTTTGAATTACGAAATTCCAATTTTGTAAATAATAGGCAAAAAGATTTTTCTGAAATCTAAACGGAAGCGCAGGATTTACGAAGCAAATCCGTGAGCGGATTGAAGAAAATCTTTTTGCCTGTTATTCGCAGTTTAGTTTCGTAATTCAAAGTATATTTGCATTATTGACAAAACTCAATCGTCAATTTATCATTTCATTAAGGTTTAGTTTAAAAGACATTAGATATTGTTAGCTTTTGTGAAAACATATGCAAATCGTAGCTATTTTGTCTCTTGCTGAACTAATAAATAAAGGGACGATTAAAATTAAAAAGACAAAATGGCTTATAATAACGATTTTCAAAGAAAGATGTATTCCGGAAACTGGAAATGTTCAAAATGCAATTCAAGTATCAACGAGCTTCCTTTTGAACCGGACGAATCAAGGATTGACCAGCTTTTGTGCGGCAACTGTCATAAAGAAAAGAGAAATTCTTTTGGCGGCGGAAGCGAAAGAAGGTCTTTCGGAGGAGAAAGATCTTTCGGGGGTGAACAGAGAGAAATGCATCAGGGAAGCTGGCAGTGTTCACAATGCAATTCTTCTATAACAGAATTGCCGTTTGAACCGGATCCGTCAAGAGTTAATCAGCTTTTGTGTAGAAATTGCCACCGCGAAAGAAAACAATCTTTCGGAGGCGGCGGACGCGATAGCGGCGGCGGAGGAAGATTCCGAAGATAAAATAAAAAATCCCGATTTAATCGGGATTTTTTATTTGTTATTTTTTTAAATTTGCTAAAAAACAGAAACTATTGTATTATATTAAATAGTAAAAGATAGTATAATATCTTTATGACAATAAAAAATGGAGGGATTATGAAAAATAAAACTTTTATGCCCCTTTTGGGGAAAGTGTTTCAAAAAATTGCGCCGCGAATTGGCGCAATTGTGGTTATGGAACCAAAATGGGGTATTGTTGGCCAAATTATTTTTAAAAATGGCCGAAAAAGATATTTCAGGTACTCAAGTCTTGACTTGAATCCGCTCGGCGCTTCGGAAATTTCTAAAGACAAAGACTATGCGAATTTTTTTATGAAGCATATGGGTTATCCTACTATCACGGGAAAAACCTTTTTTTCAAAAGATTGGGCAAAAGCTATCGGTTCGCGTCGAAACATTGACGCGGCATACCAATATGCGCGGACGCTTGGATTTCCGGTAATCGTTAAACCGAATAGTGGAAGTCAGGGTTCGGGAGTGGCGCTTGTTTATAACAAACGCGAATTTTATCAAGCTATGCGTTTTGTTTTTAAACTGGACAGAATAGCGCTTGTTCAACGGCCGGTGATTGGCAAAGATTACCGAGTTGTTGTTCTTGATAACAAAGTGATTTCCGCCTATCAGCGGATACCGCTTAATGTTGTCGGCGATGGCTGGCACACAATCCAAGAGTTGTTAAAAGAAAAACAGCGCCAATTTACCGCTTCAAGCCGCGATACGATGATTAAGATAAACGATCCTCGTATTGTGAATAAATTAAAGCGTCAAGGGCTTAATTTTCAATCAATACCAACTCAAGGAGAGCGTGTGTATCTTTTGGATAACGCCAACCTTTCTGCCGGTGGAGATTCCGTTGATGTTACTAAAAATATACATCCGGAATTTAAACGGCTTGCCGTAAAGCTGACCAAGGACATGGGGCTCAGGTTTTGCGGCGTTGATCTGATGATTGACGGCGACATTAGCGAAAAGCCCGCGAAATATTGGGTGCTTGAAATTAATGCCGCTCCCGGGTTGGACCATTACGCCAAAACCGGGAAAGAGCAAGAAAAGATAGTTGAGGATATGTATCTTAAAGTCCTCAAAAGTATGGAACATTAATATTTTGCTGGAGTAGTTTTTTTGCTCCAGCATTTTTTATTACGCAACAGGTCTATTATAAACGTTGGCATATATGTCTTTTTCAGGCGATATTGATAAATTTTTATATTTATCGGAAATTTTTTTTGAAATAAATTGTATCGGAGAATTTCTGATAATAACTATCGGGATTTGCTCATTGCCTTCTCCCATAATAAGAACAGCGCTTGCCGCCAAAGCATCGGCAATATTGCTTTGGGTATATCGGCTTTTTCTGCCAAATAAATCTTTCTTGCCAATGTAATTTTTGAGCGGTTTAAATCCAGCATATCCAATCGCTTTGCCTATTGTTCCAATACGAAGCGGTAAACTTTTTGTATCGGTAATAAGTATTCCAAGGCGTTTTAAATTAAATTTTTTTATAAGTTTTTTTTGAATTAATTCGGCAGTTTCAAAAGGATTTTTCGGCAAAAGAATAATTTTATCTTTTGCGTTTGATTCATCAATTCCGGCATTTATGCGCCATTCATTATCTGTAAAAGTGAGCAATGCCCATGGAGTTTTAATTATTTTTTTTGAATTTTGCTTAATTAACTTTTTCTTATCTTTTAATTGATATATCCTTCCCTGAGATAAGGCGACAATTTTTGATGTGATAGCAATAACATCGCCTTCTTGGAGAGAAGGAATTTGTTTTTGTATAAAATCCATAAGATTATTTTTATTTTGAAAAATAGGAGTTTTAATGCCAATGATCTGCATATTTTATTTTAACAAATTATTAAGTTTTATAAAAATATCGCGCCTTGTTGATAAGAATTTAATAATTGCTATAATTAAACTTACTGCGTAAAGATTTTCCGTCGATAAAACTTTAAAATTTAGAGTGAGACGAAGTGAAAATTTTGCAGGAATATACAGAGTATATTTCAAGAAATTTTCACAAAGTCGCAGCCGAAATTTTAGAGTTTTAATAGGAAAAATCTTAATGCTGTAAGTTTATTAAAGGTCGCTTTAATATATACAAATAAAATTAAAATGAAAGAATTACATTGGGTTATTTTAGTATTGGGATTGTGGGTTTTAATATCCCCTTGGATTTTAGGTTTTTCAGCTTTTGCTCCGGCGATGTGGAGCAATGTGGTTGTGGGCGTTTTGATTATAATTTGCTCTCTTTGGAACTTATTCGGCGGAAAATTTTCTGCCACTCAGACAATATAAATAAAATTAATACAATCCAATGATTAATATCTATCGTTATTTTTTTAAAATGACGAGGGATAAAATCCTTGAAATAGAGAGATGGTTAAAATTTATTCAACGCAAACTTGCCCGTACTGTGTAATGGCAAAGGATTATTTCAAGCAGAAAAATGTCGCTTATGAAGAATTTGATGTTTCAACTAATGAAAAAGCCCGCGAAGAAATGTTAAATAAATCTCATCAAATGGGAGTGCCGGTTATTGATATTAACGGCACAATTATTGTTGGTTTTAATCGGACGGAAATAGATAACTCATTAAAGTCATGATTTATGACTTAATAATAATTGGCGGCGGGCCGGCTGGCATTGCCGCGGGCGTGTATGCTGCCAGAAAAAAACTTAAAACCTTATTGATTGCCGAATCTTTTGGCGGGCAATCGGTGATTGCGACTCAAATAAATAATTTTATCGGTTTTAAATCAATCAGCGGCATTGAGCTGAAAAATGTTTTAGAGAGCCATTTGCGCGATCAAAAAGGGATAGAAATCAAAGAAGGCGGCAAAATTTCAAAAATTGAAAAATCCGCCGGCGGTTTTTTAATTTTTATCGGAGAAGCCATGCCTGACGGCAGGCAGGAATATTTCGAATCAAAAACTTTATTGATTGCCTTAGGCAGCGGGCATAAAAGGCTCAATGTTTCCGGAGAAAAAGAATTCGAAGGAAAGGGCGTATTTTATTGTTCTATTTGCGACGCGCCTTTAATGAGCGGAAAAACAGTGGCGGTTGTCGGAGGCGGAAATTCCGGTTTATATGCCGTGCTTGATCTTATTCCTTACGCGGAAAAAATTTATGTTTTAGAATATAGCGATGTCTTTCGCGCTGATCCGATTTATATTGATAAAGCTAAAGAATCCGGCAAGGTTGAATTTATCGCAATGGCGAAAATTTTAGAAATTACAGGAGATAGGTTTGTTTCAAATATTAAATACGAAGACAGAAATAGCGGTGAAATTAAAGAATTGAAAATTGGAGGAGTTTTTGTGGCGATTGGTTATGCTCCAAATAGCGGATTAGTGAATGGTTTGGTTGAAATAAATCAAAATGGGAAAATTATTATTGACCACCAAACGCAAAAAACCTCTCTTGAGGGAGTTTGGGCGGCCGGCGATATCACGGATGTTTTGTATGGTCAGATAAATATCGCTATCGGCGATGCCGTAAAAGCGGTTTTGAATATTAATGATTA
The DNA here is from genome assembly GCA_038065215.1 of Patescibacteria group bacterium. Taxonomy (GTDB): domain Bacteria; phylum Patescibacteriota; class Minisyncoccia; order UBA6257; family UBA9933; genus JBBTRJ01. Next base: position 2,204 of record JBBTRJ010000017.1, on the reverse strand, counting down.
TTTAAAGAAAAAGTAATAAAATGCAAAAGATTGTTTTTGCGGCGGCATTTTTAGGAATAATCAGTTTAATTGGCGGCGGCATTTATTTTAGTTTTATAAAAAATGAAAATTCCAAAAATTTTTTAGAAGATATTGGTCAATCTTTTTCAAACGATTTCAAATTTGTCGGAAAAATCGAGCTTGGCGAAAAACAAAATTTTAAAAATTTCGCCGGAGAGCCTGTGAAAAAATCCATTAAAAAATCCGGTAAAGTTATTATCAGCGAAATTATGACAGGCGCCGATAAAAGCGCTAATTATGAATTTATCGAGCTTTATAATTCAACCCCTGATATTATTGATTTAACCGATTGGTCAATAAAAAAGAAAAATTCCAGCGGTAGCGAGTCAACTTTAATTTCTTCAAGTCGTTTTGAAAATAAAATAATTTTTCCGAATAAATATTTTTTATTGGCAAATGAAGGCGGATATAGCGGTGATATTAAGGCGGATATTTTTTGGCCGAAATCTTATACTTTATCAAATAAAAATAATTCTGTTATTTTTTATAACAGCAACGAAGAGGGAGTTGAGGAAATATCATGGATCGAAATTCCAAAAAATCAAAGCATTGAGCGCGAGCCGTTAAGCGGCAATCAATTTAAATTCCAGCTAAATCCCAATCCTCAAAATTCTCAAGGAAATTAATTATTAAAAAGGGGTATGGAAATTAAATTTTTAATGTTTATAATTAAAATTAAATAAAGATAAAGGTCGGATTAATTTAATGGGTTGATTTATAATTATGAAAAAAATTACTATTTCTATAATCATTTCATTGATGATGTTAGGATCATTGGGTTTTGTAACGGCGTATGCTGAATCAGTTAAATCAAGCGGGCAAGCGCCATCACAAGCGCCATCAATTGATAATACAACAACAGGCGTTCGTCGCGATGCGCGCCAGCAGATTAAAGAAGTTCGCCAGAATGTTAGAGAAGAAATAAAAGATGCCCGCCAAAATGTTAGAGAGGAAATCAAAGATG
>JBBTRJ010000017.1:0-1080 GCA_038065215.1 Patescibacteria group bacterium | reverse complement strand
AAAGATGCCCGCCAAAATGTTAGAGAGGAAATCAAAGATGTTCGCCAAAATGTCAGAGGAGAAGTGAAAGAATTAAGGCAAAATGTTAGAGAAGAAGTTAAGCAGAACAGGGAAATAATAAAGAAAGAATTTGAAGCAAAGAGAGAGGGGATGAAAAATTTAATGGAAAGCAAAAGGGAAGAGTTTAAAAATAAAGTTGAAGCGAAAAGAGAAGAAATGAAATCTAAAATTGAAGCTAAAAGAGGAGAATTAAAAGAAAAATTGGGCAAAATCAAAGACGAGCGTAAAAAACAGATTGTTGAAAAAATCAATAACAGAGTTAATGAATTAAATAAGAGCCGATTGGATCATTTTTCAGCTGTTTTGGAAAAATTAGAAAAAATTTTGGATAGAATTTCCAGCAGGACTGATAAAGCAGAAGCTAATGGTCGCGATGTAACTGCTGTTAGAACAGCTATTGCTGAAGCGACTAACGCTATTGCGAGCGCAAGAACGGCAATTCAGAATCAAGCGGGAAAAGTTTATTCTTCTGAGGTTAGCGCAGAAAGCGCTTTAAGGGCTGATACTGAGAAGATCCGTCAATCTCTTCGAGATGATTTAACCGCTGTTCAAAAAGCCGTAAAAATTGCTCAAGAAGCGGTTAGAAAAGCGGCTGTTTCTTTGGCCCAGATTCCAAAAGTTGATGAATTAGAAGTGGAAACAGCAACAACAACCCAGCCGACTCAATAATAATATAAAAATTATGGAACAAAACATTGAATTAAATAACAAAAAATTTCCTATTGTTTATATCGCAATCGGGATAGCGGTTGTTTTGGCTGGACTGGGAATTTGGTATTGGCAAATTCAGAAAAGCAAAACAGCCATTCCTTCCTCGGTTGTTGTTCCGGCAACTCAATCAACGGTAAAAGAAGATTCTGTTTCGACTGTAAATCAGGAATTGAATAATATTGATATCGGCGACTTGGATAAAGAATTTCAAGCAATCGATACAGATTTGAATTCTTTATAATGAAGGCGGATAGATGTAAAATAGGCATAGAAAAAGAAAAATCCCGATTCCTCGGGATTTTTCTTTTT
>JBBTRJ010000016.1:0-2456 GCA_038065215.1 Patescibacteria group bacterium | reverse complement strand
ATGTCTAAAATTTTTAAACTTTATTCAAAATATAAGCCAGCAGGAGATCAGGCTCAAGCGATTGAAAAATTAATTGAAGGCGTTAGAAGAGGCGATAGATATCAAACTCTTTTGGGAGTGACCGGCTCTGGCAAGACTTTTACAATGGCAAATGTGATTGCTGATTTTAATAAGCCTATTTTGGTAATGGCGCCGAATAAAACCTTGGCAGCTCAGCTTTATAGAGAATATAAAAATTTCTTTCCGGAAAATTCGGTGAATTATTTCGTTTCTTATTACGATTATTACCAGCCGGAAGCTTATATGCCGACTTCCGACACTTACATTGAAAAAGAAGCGATGATTAATGAGGAAATTGACCGCTTGCGGCATCAGGCGACTTCGGCTTTGATGACGCGGCGCGATGTGATAATTGTGGCTTCGGTTTCTTGTATTTATAACCTTGGTTTGCCGGTAAGTTATTGCGAATCAGCGCTTCATTTGGAAATTGGAAAATTAATTGCGCGCGGCGATTTGACAAGGCAATTGGTAAAAATGCAATTTAAAAGAACAACGGGCGCTTTGAAAAGAGGAACTTTTCGATTAAGGGGAGACACTTTTGAAATAATGCCGGCTAGCGGCGAGAAACTTAATATTCTTGAACTTGACGGGCAGAAAATAAAATCGATTTTTTTTGCCGATAGTTTAAGTAAAAAACGGGAAAAAAGTCTTAGCGAACTTGTGATTTTTCCGCCGAAACATTTTATTTCCAGCGCTCCGCAAAGAGAAGCGGCGATAAAAGAAATAAAAAAAGAATTAAAAGAACAATTAGAATATTTCGAAAAAAATAAATTATATTTGGAAGCCGAAAGACTTGAGCGTCGGACAAAATATGATATTGAAATGCTGAAAACAATCGGCTATTGCCATGGCATTGAAAATTATTCAAGGCATTTGACCGGAAAATTAGCCGGCGAATCACCAGATACTTTATTGGCTTATTTTGGCAAGCCGAAAGATTTTATAACTATTATTGATGAGTCTCATATTGCTGTTCCGCAGATAAGGGGAATGTATGAAGGTGATAAAAGTCGCAAGGGAACTTTAGCAAAATATGGCTGGCGATTGCCTTCGGCTTTGGACAATCGGCCGTTAAAATTCAGTGAATTTCAGGAAAGAACCGGACAGACTATTTTTACTTCAGCAACGCCCGGCGATTGGGAATTAAAACAATCTTCGCAAATCGCAGAGCAAATTATCAGGCCAACCGGCTTAATTGATCCGCCGATTGAAATAAAAAAAGTTTTTGATAAAGAAAAAAATCGCAGCCAAATCGACGATATTATTGAAGAAGCGAAAAAAATATCCAGCCGAGATGAAAGAATAATTATAAATACTTTAACCAAGAAAATGGCGGAAGATTTAACAGATTTTCTCAATAATAAAGGAATGAAGGCGAATTATATGCATTCAGATACAAAAACTTTGGAACGGACGAAAATTTTAATGAATTTCAGAAAAGGTTTATTAGCCGGCGGATTTGATATTTTAATCGGAGTTAATTTATTGCGCGAGGGGTTGGATTTGCCGGAAGTTGCTTTGGTGGCGATTTTAGACGCGGATAGGGAAGGATTTTTAAGAAGCGAAACTTCAATAATTCAGACAATGGGTCGGGCGGCGAGAAATGTCGGAGGAAGAGTTATTTTATATGCGGATATAATGACGGGTTCATTAAAGAGGGCCATTGGCGTAGTTGAGCGTCGTAGAAAAATTCAAATGGAGTATAATAAAAAGCATAAGATTACGCCAAAATCGATTGAGAAAAAAATCGAACAATTAATTAAGCTTGATGATGATTTTAATGTAAAATAAAAATATGATTTTATCTTCTCACATAATTGTCGCTTCTGCGGTTGTGGCGCCGTTATTGGCGAAGCCTTTGGATTTTGCCAATGCGGTTTTTATTTTTATTATTTCATTTTTGAGCCATTATGCGATAGATGCCATTCCTCATTGGGATTATAAATTATTTTCAATTGAAGAATTGCCTTCTGGCGATAAAAAAATTGTCGCCACTAAAATATCTGTTTTGAAAGATTTATTTAAAAATTCAGCAGATGGCATTATCGGATTAATCGGGGCAATATTTATTATCGGAATTCCTGATAATTTAGAAAAATTTTTTGCATTTTGTTTGATAATAATTGGAGGAATTTTACCGGATTTTTTAGAGCTTTGTTATGTAGTTTTTAATAAATTTCCATTAAATATTTTTCATAAAATCCACATTTTTATTCATGGAAAACGCATTTTCAAAAATAAACCGATTTTAGGAATTATTTCCCAAATTTTGACTTTAATAATAATTTTTGTATTATTTCAAGTTATTTATAATTAAAATACGCTGGCGCTGTGGATAACTCCATTGATTTAAAGCGGATTTGATTTAAAATTAAATAAAGGTTGTTAATTAAAAA
>JBBTRJ010000015.1:1268-2781 GCA_038065215.1 Patescibacteria group bacterium | reverse complement strand
CAAATCCGTGAGCGGATTGAAGAAAATCTTTTTGCCTGTTATTTGCAAAATCGGAATTTCGTAATTCAAAGGTAATTTATAGACTTTCTAATATTCCTTATGTTATTATCAGAAAAATGATCAAACTTTTCAACACCCTAACCCGTAAAAAAGAATCTTTTAAATCGATAATCAAAAATAAGGCCAGCCTTTATACCTGCGGCCCGACTGTTTATTGGTATGCCCATTTGGGCAATTTAAGGACTTATTTATTTGAAGATATTTTGCGCCGAACGCTTGAATATAACGGCTATAAAATAAAACAAGTGATGAATATCACCGATATTGAAGATAAAATCATCAAAAAAGCGCTTCAAGAAAATAAAGATATTTATGCCATAACAAAACCTTATATAAAATTATTTTTTGACGATCTTAAAAAACTTAATATAGAAAAAGCTGAAAAATATCCAAAAGCCGCCAGCCACATCAAAGAAATGATAAATATAATAAAATCGCTTATTAAAAAAGGATTGGCCTACAAAGGAGAAGACGGCTCAGTATATTTTGACATATCAAAATATAAAAATTACGGCAAACTTTCCCGGCTTGATAAAGAAGAATTAAAAATCAACGCCAGAATTTCATCAGATGAATATAAAAAAGAAGAAGCGCAAGATTTTGTTTTATGGAAAAATCAAGCAAGCGAAGAATTAAAAAAAATAAAAGCTGTCTGGAAATCGCCATGGGGCTGGGGTCGTCCGGGCTGGCATATTGAATGCTCGGCAATGGCGATAAAATATCTCGGCAAAACTTTTGACATCCATTGCGGAGCGGTTGATTTGATATTCCCCCACCATGAAAATGAAATTGCTCAATCAGAAGGAGCAACTGGAAAAAAATTCTCTAATTATTGGCTACACGGAGAACATCTATTGATAAATGGGCAAAAAATGTCAAAATCTTTGGGCAATTTTTTTACCTTAAGAGATATTGAATCCGCATTTAATCCTCTTGCTTTCCGCTATTTGGTTTTAACATCTCATTATCGTTCGAAACTAAACTTCACATGGGAAAGCCTGCAAGCGGCGCAAAATGCGCTATTTAGATTGAATGATGAATTACAAATTATGAATTATGAATCACTCGCAAAGCAAAATAAATTAACCGCGAATAAAAATTTAATAATAGATTATCAAAAAAAATTTCTCTCTGCCATCAACGACGATCTGAATACTCCAAAAGCTATTGCCCTGATTTGGCGAATAATTAAAGATGATAATCTTCCAAGCCCCGTTAAAAAACAACTTATTTTAGAATTTAATAAAGTTTTAGGATTAAGATTAGATAAAATCAAACCAATAAAAATTCAGAAAATTCCAATAAAAATTAAAGAAATGACTGAAAAACGGGAACAATTAAGAAGAAATCAACAATTTATCCCCGCCGACCTCTTGAGAAAAAAAATAGAAGAATTAGGATATGTAATGGAAGATACGGCAAACGGATTAAAAATCAAAAAATCTAAATAAAA
>JBBTRJ010000015.1:0-1168 GCA_038065215.1 Patescibacteria group bacterium | reverse complement strand
CTAAATAAAACAAAAAAAACAATGAATCTTAAACTTCCTCCACAAGAAATTGAAGCGGAAAAATCAGTTTTAGGAGCTTTAATGCTCGATAAAAATGCCATTATTAAAGTGGCTGATTTGATTACTCCTGAAGATTTTTACCAACCATCCCATTCAAAAATTTATAAATCTATTTTAGAACTTTTTGAAAAAAATGAACCAATTGACATATTAAGCGTCACTAATAAATTAAAAAATAAAGACGAACTTTCAAATATCGGCGGATCTGGCTATCTGGGCGATTTAATCAATTCTGTTCCGACAGCCTCTCATATAGCCCACTATGCTAAACTTATCCGCGATAAAAAAGTTTTAAGGGATTTAATAACCGCTTCTTCTGAAATTGCCGAAAGAGTTTTTGACAATCCGGAGAATTCGGAAAATCTGCTTGATGAAATAGAACAAAAAATTTTTTCCATCGCCCAAAAATCAAATCCTAAAAATTTCATTCTTTTAAAAGACGAACTTAAAAGCGCTTATGAAAGAATTGAAAAATTGCATCAGGGAGATAAGGACGCCTTAAGGGGAATTTCAACGGGATTTAATGGAATTGATAATTATCTTTCCGGCCTTCAAAAATCTGATTTGATTATTTTAGGCGCCAGACCTTCGCTTGGAAAAACAACATTCGCTTTGGATATTGCCAGAAACGCCGCAATTAAAGGGCATGGAGTTGCCATCTTCTCCCTTGAAATGTCGCGCGAACAAGTTGTTGACAGACTGATAGCCGCTGAAGCAAGAGTCCCGCTGTGGCATTTAAGAACAGGCAAACTTGCCGGCGAAATGGAATTTCAAATGATTCAAGAAGCTTTAGACCGATTATCGCAAATGAAAATATTTATTGATGACACTCCGTCACCGAACATCCTGCAGTTAAGAGCAATGGCGCGCCGATTACAAGCCGAACAACACCATAATTTAGGATTAATTATCATTGACTATGTCCAACTGATTATGCCGCGGACGAATTCAGACAATATGGTTCAGCAATTTACTGAAATCAGCCACGGTTTAAAACATTTGGCGAGAGAATTAAATTTACCCGTCCTCGCCGTTTCTCAGCTTAATCGCGCCGTTGACCAGAGAGAAATCAAAAAACCGCGCTTATCAGACCTTCGTGAAACCGGAT
>JBBTRJ010000014.1:0-8930 GCA_038065215.1 Patescibacteria group bacterium | reverse complement strand
AATGGATTCTTCTATTCAACAGATTAAAGACAAATTGGATATTGTTGATTTTATTCGTCAATATGCTGTGGTTCAGCCGGCGGGCAAGAATTTCAGAGCGCTTTGCCCTTTTCATAAGGAAAAAACACCGTCTTTTATAATTTCTCCAGATCGGCAGACATGGCATTGTTTTGGATCGTGCTCTGAGGGGGGAGATATTTTTCAATTTTTGATGAAATATGAGAATTTGGAATTTTACGAAGCTTTGAAAATTTTAGCCGAGAAAGCCGGCATTGAATTGAAAAAAATCAGTCCGATGGATCATAAACAATTTGGAGTTCTTTATGATATTAATAATTCTGCCAAGGATTTTTTTAAAAAACAATTGGAAAAATCAAAAGAAGCAGAGCAATATTTAAAAAGCCGCGGGTTAAAAAAAGAAATAATTGAAGAATTTGAAATAGGATTTAGTTCTCAGGAATTCGATCATTTGACGGTTTATTTAATCAGCCTCGGTTATGATATTAAAGATATTGAAAGAGCGGGATTGAATTTTAAAAATGAAAGAGGCGGGTATCTTGACAGGTTTCGCGGCAGAATAATGTTCCCGATTTATAGCCACCTTGGCAAGGCAGTGGCTTTTAGCGGAAGGATTTTACCGCAATTCGATAATGGCGAAATGGGAAAATATGTAAATAGCTCGGAAACGCCGATTTTCAGCAAATCAAAAATTCTCTACGGCTTTCATAAAAGCAAAAATTTTATTCGTGAAGAAAAGTCGGCGGTTTTAGTTGAGGGGCAGATGGATTTTTTGATGTGCTGGCAAGATGGGCTGAAAAATATCGCCGCCACTTCGGGTACGGCTTTAACGCTAGACCATTTGACTTCTTTAAAACGCCAGACAAATAATTTGATTTTTTGTTTTGACAATGACGAAGCTGGGTTTAAAGCGATTGAAAGGGGAATTGATATGGCTCAGGCGGCGGATTTTAACGCGAAGGTTTTAGTTTTAAAAGATTATAAAGACCCGGGAGAGGCGGCGGAAAAATCTCCGGGGATTATGTTAAAATTGGCAAAAGAAGCCGGACCGGCAATGGAATTTTATTTTCAAAAATATAATATTATCAAAGGCAAGCAAAAAGATATTGGAGAACTTAAAGATAATTTGCGGTTAGTCTTGGGGAAAATAAAAAATTTGGCAAGCCCGATTGAGCAAGCTCATTGGCTGAAAGAACTTTCTTATAAAATCGGCATCAAAGAAGAGGCACTCATCGAAGAAATGAATAAAATAAGCCTGCCAGTCGGCGGATTTGGAATAAAAAAGTCGGCCGTAAATAAAGAATTAATTATAAAAAAAATAATTCAGCCATCTTCTCGTCGCGATTTAATTATTTATAAATTGGTGAAATTAGTGGTTATAAAAAATAATTTAGCGGATCATTTAAGCGGGTATTTTGATTATTTTCCGGTCGATTATTTGGAAATTATAAAAAGCTTGATTGAGAAAAGAAATTTAGAAGATGAGACTTTGGCGAATTTATTGCATTCAATCTCAATGCAATCTTCTCTTGAACACATCGCGGCAACAGGAGAAGAATTTATTGAAGCGGAATTTAAAGAACTTTTACGCCAATTAAAAAAAGAACATTTGAAAGAAGAAAAGGAAAGATTGGCATTTGGAATAAAAGAGGCTGAAAAAATAGGAGATGAAGAAAAAGTTTTGATTATTTTAAAAGAACTTCATGAAATTTCTAAAATATTGGAAGAATAAATTAAGATGTGTTAAGATTAAAATCTTATGAAAAAATCAAAAAAAATAAAAATTAAAAAACATTCGAAAAAACCTGCTAAAAAGCCGGTTAAAAAAATAAAAGCCCCTCGGGTGGCGAAAAAGCCGGTTAAAAAAGTAAAAACTTTCAAAAAAACATCTTCTAAAAAACAAAAAGCGAAAATTTCTAAAAAATCAAAATTCAAATTTGACGAATCGGCCATAGAAGATTTGATAAAACAAGGGAAATCTCGCGGGTTTGTGACCGACACAGAGCTTCTTTACGCTTTTCCTAATATTGAAAAAGATATTAATTTTTTAGAAGAGCTTTATAGCCGTTTAGAAAGAGCTAATATAAAAGTTATTGAAACTATCCAATTGATAGAAGTTCCGGAAAAAGAAGAGGTGAGCGCAAAAGAAATTGAGAAAGCGACTGAAATTGATTCAGAGTCTCCTTTACCAGATGCGGTTCAGATGTACTTGAAAGAAATTGGGAAAACTCCTCTTATTTCCGGCGATAAGGAAAAAGAATTAGCTAAAAGATCGGAAAAAGGAGATGAGGACGCGCGCCAGCAATTAATGAAAGCGAATTTAAGGCTTGTTGTTTCAATTGCCAAAAGATATGTGTATCGCAGTCCGAATTTGAGTATTTTAGATTTGATTCAAGAGGGGAATATCGGCCTTTCGCGCGCGGTTGAAAAATTTGATTATAGAAAAGGATTTAAATTTTCCACCTATGCCACTTGGTGGATAAGGCAGGCGATTACAAGGGCTTTAGCAGACCAATCAAGAACCATCAGAATTCCAGTACATATGATTGAAACGATTTCAAAATATACTCAAATGAAAAGGCGTTTATCACAGGAATTAGGCCGCGACCCTTTGGCTGAAGAAATCGCCATTGAGATGAGCACTTCAGTAGAGAAAATTCGTCATATCCAGAAAATATCTCAAGAAGTTGTTTCTTTGGAAACTCCGATTGGAGAAGAAGGAGATGAGGCGACTTTATCTGAAATTGTAAAAGATGAAAAAAGTTTGAATGCTTCGCAATTTGTTTCGCAAATTTTATTAAGAGATAAAATCAATGATATTTTTGTTGATCTTGCTCCTCGCGAACAGGAAATTTTGAGAATGCGTTTTGGTTTGGCGGATGGAATTACTCATACGCTTGAAGAAGTCGGCAAGAAATTCGGAGTGACAAGGGAAAGAATCAGACAGATTGAGGCAAAAACCCTTGAAAAAATCAAAAAACATAAAAAATCCACGGCATTGGAAGAATATTAATAATTTGTTATACTGTGAAAGTCGATAAAAAATGAAAAATATTATGAAAAAAACATTAATTTTAGCGTTATTTATAGTATTAGCCGCTGGGTTGAATGTTAATTATATTTCAGCTCAAGGAACATCGGCCGAAAGAACATCTGCAACAACTTCGGTTTCAGAAATCACATCAAGCGATCTTGGGGTTGAAAATCCGGGAATTTTGCCGACTAGCCCGTTTTATTTTCTTAAAAATTGGGGAAGAACTATTAGAAGGACAATTACTATTAATCCGGTTAAAAAGGCGAATTTAGAATTAGAAATTGTCAACCAACAAGCGGCGGAAATTAATCAAATGAAGGAGGTTTCTCCCAAACGGATTGATTCTATCACCGAGGCCGCTGAAAATTATCAATCAAATATCGAAAGATTAAAAACTCGCCTTGATGAATTAAAAGAAACAAATAAAAATCCGAATGTCGATGCATTATTGGAAAAACTTGCCGATCGTTCGGTTAAGCATCAGCAATTATTTGATGAATTAAAGAAAAAATTTGAAAATCAAAACGAATTAAAAAACAAATTAGAATCTGTTCAGGAGCGAATTAACGAAGCGATTGCGAAGATTCCTGAAAAGTTCGACACTCCGGAAGTTTTTAAAGAAAGATTGAAAAGAGCGATTGAAAATCGTCCTGACGGCATTTTTAAAGAATTAAGAGGAGCTGAAATTATTGATAGAATTAAGGAAAAAATGCCGGAAGAACAGCAGGCGCAAATTCAAGAATTAAAAGATAAAATGACTGATAAGTTTGAAGTTCGTATGGGGGGATTGGATAAAAATGAGCAATTAAGAATTTTCTCATCAGAAGTTTTAGAAAATTTGCCGGGCGATCAAATTAAACAAATGGGAATTTTTGAAGAAATAAAACAGGGAATGCGTCCGGAAATTCGCGAGATGATTGAAAAAACCGGAGAAAAAATATTGGAACAAAAAATTGAAAAACAAGAAATCCGGGCTGAAGAAGTGAAAAAAATTATTCAAGGAGTAAAAGATTTAATCGTTAAAACTGAAAATGAATTAGTCAATGTCATTAATCAAGAAAGCGTTAATAATCAAGAATTAGCGGTAAGAATTAAAAAAGCGATTGAAAATTCTAAACATCATTTATCTTTGGCTGAAAAAGCATTAAGCGAAGAAAAAATCGGTGAAGCTTTCGGGCATGCAAATTCAGCCGGCGTTGCGGTTAAAAATGTTTTGCGTCAAATTTATCATAAAGTTCAGGCAGAGCCTTCTGAAAATCCAAAAGAATCAATCAGCGCAAAAGGATTTAAATCGGTTTATTGGCAGTGTTATGACGGGACAGAACAAAAACAAAGAGATGAAATTTCTTGCCAGCCTTCCGAAGTGTGGCAAAAATATGCTGCAAAATTTTGCGAGAATAAATGCTATGCCGACGGCAGTAAGTGCGGAGTGAATTCTTTCAGAGTTTTAGAAGAATGCGGTTTTAACTCTGAATCAACAAGACCGGATATTTTACCATATAAACCAAGAATTACCCCAATAATAGAGCCGGCAACTTATTCGCCTATTTTGCCGCTCGGTGGCGAAACCCGACAAACTCCGAAACCGTCACTTAAAGAACAAATTATTTGTACTAAGGAATATAAGCCGGTTTGCGGTAGTGATGGGAAAACATATTCAAATGCTTGTCATGCCAAAGCAGTTGGTATAACAATCGTTTATCAGGAAATTTGCAAATCCGAAACAGAAAAATTAGAAATAATAGATAAGACATATCCGGTAAATTATTAAAAAAATAATTTAACTTAAAAAATCGTCAATTATTTTGGCGATTTTTTAATTATTAACCTTGAATTACGAAACTCGTATTTTTCAACAAAATAAGCCAAACTATTAATACTTCTTCAGCCCGCTCACGCTCCGATTTCATCGGAGCTGCGCTTCCGTTTAGGCTTCAGAAATATTAATAGTTTGGATTAGTATCTTGCGCGTGGCATTTTGTAATTTAAAGTTATTAATAATTGCTTTTTTAACAAATTTTTTTTATTCTTAAATTATAAAATGACTTCTGAACAAATCCGCAACAAATTTTTTGATTTTTTTGAAAAAAAAGGGCATAAAATTATTCCATCGTCTTCTTTGATTCCGGATGATTCTTCGGTTCTTTTAACAACCGCCGGAATGCAGCAGTTTAAAAGATATTATACCGGCGAATTAAACGCTTTGAATGATTTTAATTCCCAGCGCGCGGTATCGATTCAAAAATGTTTTCGCACCAGCGACATTGAAGAAGTTGGAGATAAAACCCATCTTACTTTTTTTGAAATGCTGGGAAATTTTTCTTTTGGGCCGGTTGGGTCAGATAGCAATGAAGATTTAGGAAGCGACGGATATTTTAAGCAATCTTCAATTTTTTGGGCTTATGAATTTATCACTCAAATTTTAGAAATTAATATCGATAGAATTACTGTTTCGGTTTTTAAAGGAGATAATGAGGTGCCTTTTGATGAAGAATCTTATAAAATTTGGCATAAAAAAATTGGTATCCCGCGCGATAAAATAATTTTCGGCGAACGCCAAGATAATTTCTGGGGGCCGACTGGCGATGAAGGACCCTGCGGTCCATGCACGGAAATTTATGTCGATGAGATAGAAATTTGGAATCTTGTTTTTAATGAATATTATAAAGAGAAAAATGGAAAATTCAGAAAAGTTGAAAATCCGGGTGTTGACACTGGCATGGGATTGGAAAGGCTTGTTTCCGTTATCCAGGGAGTTGACGATGTTTTTGAAACGGATATTTTCAAGCCCCTTGTTTCAAGATTGAAAGAATTAATTGGTGATAATGAAAAAGTTATTAAAATTCTGGCTGATCATTTTCGTTCATCGATATTTTTGATTGCCGATGGCATTAGGCCGTCAAATAAAGAAGCGGGATATATTTTGAGAAGGCTTTTAAGGAGGATTATGGCATATCAAATAAAATACGATATTCATGCCGATCTTTTTCCGGAAAGTATTGGGATAATAAAAGAGAAATTCGGGGAAATTTATCCCGAACTTAATGACTCAAAAATGATTTTATCGGTTTTAGAAGAAGAACGGCTGAAATTTCAGGAAGCTGTCGGCCGGGGCGTTAAAGAAATAGAAAAATTTAAAGAAATAACCGGTAAAGAAGCTTTTTATTTATATGAAACCTTCGGACTTCCTTATGAATTAATTGTTGAATTATCAGAGTTATCTTTAAAAGAAAATATTAAAGATTTAACCAAAGAAGATTTTGATTTGGAATTTAAAAAACATCAAAACATTTCGCGCGCCGGAGCGGAAAAGAAATTCGGCGGACACGGGCTTGTTTTAAACACTGGCGAATTGAAAGCGGTGAATGAAGAAGAAATGAAAAAAGTAATTAAACTTCATACGGCAACCCATTTGCTTCATTGGGCATTAAGAGAAGTTTTTGGGAAAGAAGTAAAGCAGATGGGATCTGATATTAATGCCGAAAGATTGCGATTTGATTTTTCTTTTAGCCGAAAAATGACAGTTGACGAAATAAAAAAAGTTGAAGAATCGGTTAATTTAAAAATAAAAGAAAACCTGCCTGTTTATTTTAAAGAAATGCCGAAAGCAGAGGCGGAAAAAATAGGCGCTTTGTATTTTTTCAAAGCTAAATATCCGGAAAAAGTCAAAATTTATTTTATCGGCAAAGAAGAAGAGGCGGTAAGCAAAGAATTTTGCGGCGGGCCCCATATCAATAACACTTCTGAAATCGGTTCTTTGACTGGCGGATTTAAGATTTTGAAAGAAGAATCAGCGAGCGCAGGCGTCAGAAGGATTAGGGCGACAATAAGTTGAAAAGCTATAATACTTTGAATTATGAAATCAAACAAATACAAAATCCTTTCTTCAACCCGCTCACGTCTCGCCTGCGGCGCGACTGCGCTTCCGTTTAGGTTTCAGAAAGAATTTTGTGTTTGTTTGATAACTAAATAGTACATTTTATAATTTAAAGTATAATAAAAAAATGATTAATAAAGATAAAAAAATTAAAGTTGTTGATATTGTCGCGAAGCCGGAAAAAATCCAGCTTTTGAAATCAGAGGAAAAAACTGAAATCAAAAAAGAGAGGGAATCTTTTTTTGAAACGAATAATCAAATTAATCAATATAAAGAAGAGGTTGCGGCGGAAGAAGAAAATACAAAAACAGAAGAAGTTAATTTTAATGACAAAAAAACAGAGGAAGATTTTTTAAAAGACGATGGCATAAAAGAAACATTAAGTATCAAAACAAAAATTAAAAAATATTTTTTAATTTTTGTTTTATTGGTGATTTTATCAGGCATCGGTTATTCGGTAGTAGTAGTTTTACCGAGGGTTAATATAAAAATTACAACCAAGAAAACTTCTTGGAAAATTACCGAGTCGGTAATAACTTCAAAAAATTTTGGCGGGATTGATACTATTAATAAGCAAATTCCGGCAAGTTTTTTTTCTGAAAAGAAAAATATAAGCCTTTCATTTCCGGCAAGCGGAAGAAAATCCGTTGAAAAGAAGTCCGGCGGGGAAATTATTATCTATAATACTTATAGTTCTGACGCTCAAACTTTGATAAAAGGCACAAGATTCGCGGCTTTGGATGGAAAAATTTTTAATCTTGATTCAAAAATTATCGTGCCGGGCGCAAAAATTGAGGAGGGAAAAGTTATTCCTTCTTTAATTAAGGCAAGAGTTGCGGCTGAAAAAGCCGGAGATGAATATAATATCGGGCCGATTGATAAATTTTTTATTCCCGGATTTAAAGGTTCGGCAAAATACAATGGATTTTACGCAAAATCTGAATCTAATATGGTGGGAGGATTTGTCGGCGAAGAGGCATATCCGACTGATGAAGATATAAAATCAGCAAAATTAAAAATAGCGAAATCGCTTGAAGAAATCTTATTAACAATTATTTTGTCGCAAATCCCGAAAGATTTTAAAATAATCGAAGAGGCAAAACAATTCAGCATTGTTAAAGATGATGTCGGAAAAAAAGTCGATGCTAATGGAAATTTTTCAGCGTTTTTGGAAGGAGAATTATCAATTATCGCGTTTAAAGAAAAAGATTTGTTTGAATTAATAGATAATTTGGCAAATCAATTTTTCGGAATTCTCAAGGGAGAAGGCGAAAAATTAAAATTTGAAGCTAAAGAGCGCAAGCTTGATTACGGCGCGGCAAGGGCTGATTTCACAAGCGGACGACTTTCTTTCGCTTTTGATTACGAAGGAGTTTATTGGCAGCCGATTGATGTTGAAAATTTTAAAAAATCAATTTTTTCCAACAGAGAAAATGAATTAAAAACCATAATTTTTTCTATTCCCGGAATTGAAAAAGCAACTGTTTCTTTCTGGCCGTTTTGGGTAAAAAGCGTTCCGGATAATGTGAATAAAATAAAAGTTGCGGTTGAATAATTGGGGGCTTGACATAGTTTTTTATTTTCTTATACTTTAATTCAATTAAGATGATGATTTTATTAAACATATTTAGCGGATGATATTCGGCGAATTTTGTTTATTCGTCGTCGCGTCCGCCGTCAAGGCGGATTTTAATTTTTCGAATTTTTTTATCTGCTAAAGTTTCTTTTAGAAATTTTAAAAAGAAATTTTAGCAGGTAAGAAAAGATAATAATGTTTGAAAATCTTGATCATTGAAAATTTAATAATCTAAAAATAAGAATGTTATCTAACTTCTTGAATTCTGAATTACGCATAAAAAGTTATGTGTGGAATTATTCAAGAAAAATTTAAGTAAGGGCGTATGGTGGATGCCTAGACATCAAGTAGCGATGAAGGACGTGGCGTGGCTGCGATAAGCTTCGGGGAGGCGCTTAGCAACCTTTGATCCGGAGATTTCCGAA
>JBBTRJ010000013.1:0-7627 GCA_038065215.1 Patescibacteria group bacterium | reverse complement strand
TTAATTACCGCGGTGATAGGAACCGGCGGAGTAATAATTTGGAAAATAACATCTCAGCCAGTTATTTCGGATTTAACAGCCGTGGCAACTCTTAAAGTAAACAATATTGACGGCTCAATAAGTGTTCCCTTTGAAACTCCAATAACCCTAAGCTGGGAATCTAAAAATATTGATAATTGCCTTGTTTCCGGCGATTGGTACAGCCCGGTTTCGGCCTCCGGATCTCAATCAGTCGGAAAAATTACAAAACCGGAGAATTATACTCTTACCTGTTTTGATAAAGACGGCAAAGAAATTTCTGATTCAATCGATATAAATATTGACAATAAAACAATTCCTTCGGAATTTCTTTTAAGTATTTCGCTTACGGATTTATTCAAAGATTTCCGATATTTTTGGAAAAAAGAGCTTTGTTTGGGATTAAAAAACGACCCTGATGTCGTAGCTTTGCAAACCGCGCTATTTTTTGAAGGAATACTCTCTCCACAAGAAAAAATCACCGGAAATTACGATGATGATACTTTCCAAGCTGTTAAAAAATTTCAAGAAAATTACGGCATTGTTCCGCTAACTGGATGCGTAAAATCCCAAACAATCGCAAAATTAAACGAACTTTTTTATTATTATAATTATGGCGATCAATTAGTCTCTCGAGAATCAAATCAAAAACAAATAACCGCGACAAAACAAAAAATATCTTCGTATCAACAGCAAATAAAAATCATACCCGCGATAATTTCTCCTGTTCCTGCTCCAACTTCTACTTCTACTCCTGTTCCTGCTCCAACCAAAACTATTTCAACAACTCCCATAAAAACTATCGCCACTGCAAAGCCTTATGTTGACCTTAAAATTAATAATTCGGCCCGCAGTTCAGTAAAAGTTCAAAAAGGAGAAACGGCCACTCTTACATGGACATCAAAAAATACAAAATCCTGTATTGCTTCCGGAAATTGGACAGGATCAAAATCAACCTCAAACACAAACGGAGAAATAACCGAACCAATTAATAAATATGCTACTTTTAAATTAACCTGTATTGGAGAAAATAATCAAAACACCGCTGATTCAGTTTATGTGAGTATACCCTATATATCTCCTGCCGCTATTTCCGATGAAAGTAAAAGACCGGTGATAATTAAAATTGTTAAAACAAAATGTTCGCCCCCCATAGGAGTTTTTGACCACTTACAATGCCAAATTAAAATTGAAGGAAAAAACTTTGATCGCCATAGCAATACAATTATTGCTGACTGTAGCAATATTTATTGTGCGGATGTTTATGATAGTAGTATTAAGGGGAAGTTTGGAAGCGCCAGTAATGGCTCAATTGATATTGATGAGAGTAGTGGTTCTGGTGATTCTACAACCACTAGCGATAATAATTCAATTATCTTTGAAATATGGGTGCGAGGCACTTCTAATGCTGCCAAAATTAATATTAAGGTTCAAACACCTGATGGCGGCGTAAGTAATGGCGTAGATACTACTCTAAGAGTCGGTCTTTAAGCTAAAATTCATTTCAATTAATTTTTTAATTTTATAAATATCTAAATCCTGCGGCCGATTCTGCGGATCAATGCCGATTGATTTTATTTTTTTTATAATTTCTTCTTTGATCTTTTCTTTTTTATTTCCCGCTATCCTTACGGATAGCGCGCTATCTACAGGAATAGCGGTATTTTTATCCGCAATTCCTGATAATAAATTATTTAATATTGTTTTCCTCGGCTGTTTAAAAAGAATTTTAATAAACTTATAATAATCATCCTCATTACATTGCATTGACGATCGTCTATCTAATGTAATGGGCGTTAATTTTATAATCGCACTTTCCACTTTCGGCGGAGGAGAAAAATCATTTTTCGAAACATAACTGATAATTTCCGGCTCTGCCCAAAATTGCGCGCTGGCGGCTAAAAGATTCATTTTTTTCGGCTTTGCGCAAACGCGTTCCGCCACTTCTTTTTGGATAAGTAAAACAATTAATTCCGGCTTGTTTTCCAATTCGCCTAAAATGCGAAATAAATATCCGGTAATATAATACGGAATATTGCCGACGATTTTATAGTTCGTAGTTCGTAGTCCGTAGTTCGTAGTTCGTAGTCCGTAGTTCGTAGTTAATTTTGGCAGAATTTTTAAAATGTCGTCTTCAATAATTTCTACATTTTTTATTCCTAAATCATAAATCTTGCTTCTTAAATTATTTTCAAGATATTTATCTTTTTCAATCGCAATAATTTTACAATTTAATTCCCGACATTTTTCAGCAAGCGGGATTGTTAAAGCTCCTTTTCCCGGCCCGATTTCTATCACAACATCGCCCATTTTTAAATCAAGCGCATCAATAATTTCTTTCAATTTTTTCTTATTTTTCAAAAAATGCTGTCCAAGATATTGTGGCATAAAATTTTATTTTCCAAATTAATTTAATTTATTTTCTTTGAATTACAAAACTCTGATTTTACAAATAACAGGCAAAAAGATTTTTCTGAAATCTAAACGGAAGCGCAGGATTTGCGAAGCAAATCCGTGAGCGGATTGAAGAAAATCTTTTTGCCTGTTGTTTGCAGTTTAGTTTCGTAATTCAAAGTATTTTAATTAACCATTTAGATTAATTACATTAGGTTGACGATCGTCAACCTAATGTAATAGAATAAAAAAATAGGTTTAAATGAAAGATTTTAAAATTTTTTCATCATCTATTTCACCGATTGTTATTAATCGAATAAAATTATTTAATTTTCTTTTTACAATTTCACTGAAAAAATCTTCAGTTAATGGCCATTTCCCTAAAAATACGCTTTTTTGAAGCTGTTGATATTCAAATCCGAACAATTGAAAACGCAGCCAATTACGTTCCTTTCTATATTTTTCAGGAACATCAAACATCACTATCCGCCATTTTCCATCCCATTCTTTTTTCTTTTCAATATTATTTTGTTTAATTTTTTTAAAATATCTCAATCCCAATAAAGTTAATTTACATTCATTATTCTTTTTTTCTATTAATCCTTTTCTCTGTAAACGATGTAAAACAACCCGCGAATTATTTTCTGTTAAATTTTTAAGCGTTTCTTTAATTTCAATGTAATCAGAGATAAAATCTCCGCTATTTTTTGTCGCCCAATCAAAAGCTCCACCTATTCCAACTTTATTGCCCACAAAAAAACCTTTTCCAGTCATAATAATTCCTTGTCCAACACCAAAAAGAATCGCCAAACTTGCCGCTCCTAAACTATATGGTAAATCTTTTAATTTTTCTTTCAGAATTTTCTTTCTATTAGACATCTTTTAATTTTATTACATTAACTATGCGATCGTCAACTTAATGTAATTATATATTTCTATTTTTCTTTGTTCTCTTTTTTAAAAAAAATAAATTTATAGAAACAAAGTTTCCCCTATGGCAAGTTATAAAGTGTCGGCAGAATTTTTTGTAATTCTTTTTGCCGCTTATCCTCGTTATAAGCAATAAAATATTCTAGTAAAAAAATAAATATTTAGATGCTAAATTTCTATATATCTTTCTTCATCATCTAAAGATTTTTCTCCTTTAAATTCCACGAGCTCCGACGGTAATTCATAAAGAAAACGCGACGGGATATTATAAAAATTCAAATAAAGTTCTTTTCTAGCGCGGGTCATTGCTACATACATCAATCTTCTTTCTTCTTCAATTTCTTCCTGATTGTGATAAGACATTTGATGAGGCAAAAGTCCCTCGTTGCAGCCGGCGATAAAAACCGTATCAAATTCAAGCCCTTTGGCGAGATGAATAGTCATTAAATTAATTTCTAATCGCGGATTAATTTCTGATTGATTTTTATTTTTTATTTTATCTCCGGATTGTAAAAGCGAAATTTCTTCGATAAAATCGCTTAAATTTTCAAAATTACCGGCAAAATAAATTAATTCATTGATGTTTTCAATCCTTTCTTGAAAATTATCATAATTTTTCTTTAATTGGCTGAAATAATCAGTTGCCTCCAGCACATAACTGATTAAAGAAATTGGATTTAATGTTTGAGCCATTTTAGGCATATTTTCTTTTAATTCTAAAAATGGCTTTTTTAAAAAATTTATTTTTAATCTTTCTAAGCTTAATAAATCGCCTTGATTAAATCCCCATCGGAGAGCGGCGACAATATCTTTAATTTCTTTTCTTTCATAAAATTTTATGCCGCCAAAAATTTTATAAGGAATACCGCATTCAATCAAGGCGGTTTCAATGGCGCGCGATTGCGCGTTGGTACGATACAAAATTGCAAGATTTGAGATTTGTTCGCCAACTGATGAATTGAAATTTGAGATTTTTTCCGCTATCCATTGCGCTTCTTCATCTTCATTTCTATGCTCTATAACTTTTACCGGCTCGCCTTCATGATTTTCTGTCCAAAGATTTTTCAGCTTTTGAAATTTATTATTAGCAATCAAGCCGGAAGCGGCTTTAATAATGTTTCCGCTGGAACGATAATTCTGTTCAAGTAAAATAACTTTGGTTTTCGGCCAATCCTTTTCAAAATTCAAAAAAATCTTAAAATCTGATCCTCTGAATTTATAAATTGATTGCGCATCGTCTCCGACAACGCTTAAATTATTATGTTCTTGAGCTAAAAATTTTACAAAAATATATTGAGAAGTATTTGTGTCTTGAAACTCATCAACTAGAACATATTGAAATTTATCTTGATATTTTTTTAAAATATCCGGATTATTAAAAAATAATTTAACCGGCTTTTCTATTAAATCGTCAAAATCAAAAGCATTATATTTTTCCAAAGACGCTTCATATTCTTTAAAAAGCATTTTAATTAAATCATCTCCCTCTTCTTCAATATTAATAAGATTGCTTTTAATTCTGGAAAATTCTTTCCGTAATGAATAATGGTTGATTTCGCTTCTTTTTTTGTCTAAATTGAAATTTTTAATGATATTTTTAATAATTTTTAAAGAATCGTCGCCGTCAAAAATGGTAAAATTCTTTGATCTGCGGGCCAAATGCGCTTCTGCTTTTAAAATTCTTACTCCCAATGAATGAAAGGTGCCGATGAATAGTGATTGATAATTGATGATTGGTAATTGGTAATTAGAAATGCGATCTCGCATTTCTTGGGCCGCCTTATTGGTAAAAGTAATAGCTATTATATTCTCCGAAGCCACTCCTGAATCTAAAATTGCCGCTAAGCGGCTGGTTAAAGTGCGAGTTTTCCCCGATCCGGCTCCGGCCACTATTAAAACCGGCCCATTTAAGTTTTCTACAGCTTCTTGTTGCTTTTGATTAAGATTTTGGTATACTTTATTCATTAATTATTAAACATATTTTTTAAATTTCCACAGTCTCTCACTATTGCTCTTTATTGAGATTTTGGTATACTTTATTCATTAGTATTATACTAAGGAAAATTAAATAT
This sequence comes from Patescibacteria group bacterium, assembly GCA_038065215.1. Lineage (GTDB taxonomy): Bacteria > Patescibacteriota > Minisyncoccia > UBA6257 > UBA9933 > JBBTRJ01. The sequence continues at coordinate 2,213 of JBBTRJ010000013.1, read as the reverse complement.
TTAGCAAATTTTGACTCTGCCGCTCACTGGAACGCCTTGTGGGGGATTTTAATTTTAGGGATTTTAAGTATAAATTATCTTCCTTTTTTGAATAAAAACGAATTTTCAAGCGCTTTTTTAAATAAAAATCTCGGCGGACCGATTATTCAAGACTCTCTTTTTGCTGTTGCCGCGGCAAATACCAATATTATAAATACTGAAACGGAAAATATGGCGAACTCAGACGCTATCAGCCAGACTTATATGCCCAATAACGCGCCAAAAAAGAAAACTCAAGATGTTGAATATTTTACCCCTCCGACAATCGGCTGGAACTGGGGAAAACTTCACGCTTATAATGCCGTAGATATTGCCAACCGTTGTAATACGCCAATTTATGCGTCTGCTGAAGGATTTATTATCTCGGAAGATTCAAATGGTGATTGGAATGATGGATATGGAAATTCTATTATTATTGAACATCCCAATAATACTCAAACATTATACGCCCATCTTGAAAAAAGTATTGTTTCGGTTGGCCAGCATATAAAATCAAAAGAACTTATCGGTTATATGGGCAACACCGGAAACACAGATGGCCCAACAGGCTGCCATCTTCATTTTGAAGTTCATGGCGCGAAAAACCCGTTAGCAAGAGAATAAAAATAGTTATAAAATTTGTAAAGCTCGCAAAGTACTTTAAAAAACCTTATAAACCCTTGTCCTTTTCTCTCACCCTATATTGAAACGCTTCGGCGAGATGATTTTTGGAAACTTTTTCTTCTTTTTCCAAATCAGCGATAGTTCTTGCGATTTTTAAAATTCTATAATAGCCCCTAGCTGAAATAAAAGATTTTTCTAAAATATTTTTAATAAAAATTTCCGCGTCATCTGAAAGATTAATCATTTCATCGACTAATTTCGAGCTCATTTCCGAATTTAAATTTATTTTATGCTTAATTTTAGAAAAACGCTCTTTTTGAATTTCTCTGGCTTTGATTACAGAATCTCTAATTTTCTTATTTAAAACAGCGTCTTTGTTCCCTTTTCTTAATTCTTCAATTTTTATTCTCGGCACATCAATTTGAATATCAATTCTGTCCAATAAAGGGCCGGAAAGTTTCTTCTGGTATTTAAAAACTTCATTGGCCGTACAGCGGCATTCTTTTTCAGAATCGCCGAAATATCCGCAAGGACAAGGATTCATTGCCGCGGCAAGAAAAAATCTTGCCGGAAAATTTAAAACTCCTCTGGCGCGAGAAACGCAAACGCTCCCGCTTTCAATCGGCTGGCGCAAAGATTCTAAAAGAGATCTCTGAAACTCCGCGATTTCATCAAGAAATAAAACTCCTCTATGCGCCAAGCTTATTTCTCCTGGACGGGGATTTGCCCCTCCGCCGATTACAGAAACAACCGAAGCGGTATGGTGAGGAGCGCGAAACGGCCTAAAATTAATAAATGGTTGCTGTCCCAAAACTCCGGCCGCGCTGTATACTTGAGTAATTTCAATGGCTTCATCTAATGAAAGAGGCGGCAAAATAGAAATCAAAGCTTGAGAGAGCATTGTTTTCCCGGATCCCGGCGGCCCAAACATTAAAATATTATGTCCTCCGGCAGCCGCAACCATCAATGCTCTTTTAGCGCTTTCTTGCCCTTTGATTTCCGATATATCAATTAATGGCGGTTCTTGTAAAAATTCGATATTTGTCTGTTTTTGAATATCTATCAATTGCCTATTTTCAAGATGATCGATTAATTCAATCAAATTTGAAACAGGAATAATATTAATTCCGCTGATTATCGCCGCTTCCGTTGCATTTTGTTTTGGCAAAAATAAATATTTAAAACCCAGTTTTTTTGCCAAATTGGCTATATTTAAAGATCCATTAACAGCCCTTAGCGATCCGTTTAATGATAATTCGCCGATAAAAATTTTATCTTTTGCGTCAAATTCTTTTATTTGTTTTGTTGCCAGTAAATATCCGACGGCAATCGCTAAATCATATTGAGAACCGGTTTTTTTAATATCTGCCGGAGCAAGATTGATTGTTATTTTTCTATTTTCTTTAGTCGGCGGTTTTATTCCAGAATTTTTCAAAGCCGAGCTCACTCTTTCTTTTGCCTCATTCAAAGCCTTATCCGCCAAACCGACAATATTAAACGAATGAAGACCGACATTAATATCGGTCTCCACTTCAATAAGTTTAGCATTTATTCCTTCAAGCTCGGCAGAA
>JBBTRJ010000012.1:0-1675 GCA_038065215.1 Patescibacteria group bacterium | reverse complement strand
TCCGAAAGATTTCGATGTAAAAGGGGCATAATTTACAGCCCCTTTTTTTATATTCCATTATATTATTTTTATTGATGTTTATTAATTTTTTTTAAAAGGATATCGAGATCGCCATTTAAAATATTCTCAATATTATGCACTTTAACATTAAATCGGTGATCGGTAATTCTATCATCGGGAAAATTATAAGTTCTTATTTTTTCCGAGCGATCAGCGGTGCCGACTTGTTCTTTCCTATTGGCGCCTAATTTTTTGACTTCAGCTTCTTTTTGGATTTCATAAAGTTTTGAGCGCAAAACAGACATAGCTGTTTCTCTATTAGCGTGCTGGGAGCGTTCAGCTCGGGAAGCCACAACAATACCGCTTGGCTTATGCAAAATTCTCACGGCAGTTTCAACTTTATTGACATTTTGCCCGCCCGGCCCGCCGGCTCGGCAAAATGTCGCTTCTAAATCATTCGGATTTATATTTATTTCTTTAGCTTCCACTTCTGGCAGAATTGCCACTGTTGCGGTGGAAGTATGAACGCGGCCGGATTTTTCCGTTTTTGGAATTCTTTGAATGCGATGAACGCCTGATTCTTGTTTTAATAATTCGTAAATATTTTCATTTTCAGCGGTAATTTTACCGACAAAAGTTTTGTATCCGTCAAGCGATGTTTGATTATAATCAAGTATGGAAAAATTCCATCTTTTTTTATCGGCATATCTTTGATACATTCTCGCTAAATCGCCGGCAAAAATCGCGGCCTCATCTCCGCCCGCTCCGGCGCGTATTTCTAAAATAATTTTATTCATAATTAATAAATAATTTAAAAAACAGAATCTTACTTCTGTTTTTTAACTCTTATTTTTTTAGCAACTTCTTTTTTATTTGCAGTTCTTGTTTTAAATCTTTCCACTCTTCCCATTGTGTCAATGAGCTTTTCTTTTCCGGTGAAAAATGGATGGCAGTTGCCGCAAATTTCAATTTGAATTTCAGACTTTGTTGAACCGATTTTAAAAATCGCTCCGCAAGCGCATTTTATTTTTGCTTCTTTATTATATTGCGGGTGAATGTCTTTTTTCATAAGCAGTATATTATCATAGCTTTTTTCTCTTGACAAGGGTTTTCTAATTTATATAATAGTATCTACTGTTTTTGAAAGAACTTTGAAAAATAAATAGAGAGTATTAATTTTTATCAGAATTTTTTTAGTTGTCCCAATTTATTAGAGTATTCGCGAATATCGCGAATTTTATTCAGATAATGCGAATTTAATTATTAGCATTATTTAGCATTCAATTCGCATTATTAGCGATTACTTATTTTTGAGAGTTTGATCATAGCTCAGGATGAACGCTGGCGGCGTGGATAAGGCATGCAAGTCGAACGATTTATTTTTTGAACAAGACTAAGATTATATCAAGGTTAAGGAATTAAAATGAATAGTGGCGAACGAGTTAGTAACACCCTGGTACCTCCCCTAAAGTCGAGTATAACTAGTCGAAAGATTGGCTAATCCTCGATAATCTCGCAAGAGCAAAGTCGCAAGACGCTTTAGGATGGGCCTAGGCCCGATCAGCTAGTTGGTGAGGTAATGGCTCACCAAGGCTACGACCGGTAGGGGGGCTGAGAGGCCGTTCCCCAACGACGCAACTGAGACACGGTGCGTACACCTACGGGTGGCAGCAGT
>JBBTRJ010000011.1:16135-24794 GCA_038065215.1 Patescibacteria group bacterium | reverse complement strand
AATCATTTGGATTTTGCTCGAAATAGTTTCGAACTTTGTCCAACAAACACCGCAAGATGTTAAAAATAGAAAAACACAAAAAAAAAATAGAAATTACCGAGAATGAATCAAAGGATGAAATAATCTGGCAGATTCCGGAATATGAATATAATCAAAAAGATATTTCTTGGAATTGGCTTGTTTTGATTGTTGCTATAATTTTATTCGCTTTTGCCGTTTGGCAGAAGAATTTTCTTTTTGCCGTATTTATTGTAGTTGCTTTCTTGATGATAAATTTTATGAGTAATCGTTTTCCTTCGATTTGGCAATTTAAAATGACTGGAAGAGGAATAATTATCAGTTTACCGACCGGAGAGTGGAAAAAATTCTATTCTTTTGAAGATATGGAAAGCTTTGATATTCATTCAATAGCGTATGATGCTGAGGGCAATGATGTTGGAGAATATAAGGAATTGATTTTAAAATTAAAGTCAAAATTTTCCCCGTATTTGAAAATCAATATTTATCCGACGGATGAAGAAAAAATTAAAAACTTTTTATTGAATTTTATTTCGCATCAGGAACACAAACAGTCTTTAACAGATTCTCTGGCAAGATTGATAAAGTTCTGATATTCTTTGAGTTGTTATTCAATAGGTTTAATTATGCGTCCCCATAGTTCAACGGATAGAGCGCGGCCCTGCGAAGGCTGAGATTGAGGTTCGATTCCTCATGGGGACACAAAGTGCATTGTGCATTTGCTAAAATTCCAATTTTCTACCTTTATAATTTAATGCTTCTTTTAGAAATTTTTCTTCATTTTTTGTACTATGTATGATCATATGGCAATTAGCGCACAATAAAATACATTTTTTTAATTCATATTTTATTTTATCCCAACTTTTATTTGCTACATTACCAATTATAAAATCTTTTTTAAAAGAATTTTAGGGTATTGAAAAATAAGTTTTATTTATTATAATTATAAATGATTTAATATGCCGCGGTAGCTCATTGGTAGAGCGTCGCCCTAAATCTTTGGGGCTTTTCGTTGAAAGACGGATTGAAAAACTGGGTGAATTCGGGGAAAACTTTTTAGTTAATGCTAAAAAATAATCCCGAGCCGAGCCAAAAAGGGTTTAAGTTTTTTGGAAGGTGTAGAGACTAACGGGTGAGTCCCAACAATAATCCCGTATAAGCGCCCAGCTCCCTCGTGTCTATCTTATTGATAGATTACAGGGAGATAAGATAGTCCAAGTTTGCCTTGGAAGAGGCGAGCGTAGGGTGTTCGATTCACCCCCGCGGCACAATGATAAAAATTTCTACTCCTTTAATAGAAATTAAGCGCGTCGGGCCGAGATTTTTACAGAAATTTAAAAAACTTAATATCGAGACTGTTAAAGATTTGGTATATAGCTTTCCCAGCCGATATGAGGATTTTTCCGATATTGTGAAAATTGTCGATTTGGCGATAAACCAACAAGCGACAATTCAGGGAACAATTCAAGCGGTAAAAGTGAAACGCACATGGAAGCGCAAAATGTTTATTGTTGAAGCGCTTGTTTCAGACGATACCGGAAGTATAAAAGCGATTTGGTTTAACGCGAGATTTTTGCTTTCTATCATAAAAAAAGGAAAAATAGTCAATTTGGCGGGAAAAGTCGCGAGCGATCCGGAGAGCGGCTTGTGTTTGACTCATCCGGTTTATGAAATAATTAACCAACAACAAATAGCCGATGAAAAAATAATTGAAACAAAACATACCGGGAGGATAGTTCCGGTTTATCCGGAGACAAAAGGCCTGACTTCCAAAGGGATAAGATATTTATTAAAGCCGATTCTTGATAATTTGGAAAAATTGCCGGAAATTTTGCCGAAAGAGATTATCAAGAAATACAATTTTCCAGAAATTAATTCCGCTTTAAAAAATATTCATTTTCCGGACGATATTGAATCCGCTAAAACGGCAAAAAAAAGATTCGCTTACGAAGATTTATTGATGCTAAGCTTTATAAATTTAACGGCAAGGTTAAGGCTCAACCGGCAAAAAGCTTATCAGGTAAAAATTGATTTGGATTTTGTGAAAAATTTACTTTTGAAACTTCCTTTTGAACTCACTTTTTCGCAAAAAAAATCTCTTTGGGAAATATTAAAAAATATGGAGCAGTCGCGGCCGATGAACAGACTGCTTCAGGGCGATGTTGGGTCGGGAAAAACAATTGTTGCGGCAATCGCGGCGCTATCAGCGGCAAGAGAAGGGAAACAATCGGCCTTTATGGCCCCAACGGAAATTTTGGCGCGTCAACATTATTTTACTTTTCAGAAATTTTTTAAAGAATTTAATTGCGGAATTGGGCTGATAACCTCAAAAGAGGCGAGAATTTTTTATGGCGATGGTTTGGAAAACGGAATTAAAAAACCGGAATTTATAAAAAAAATACAAACCGGAGAAATAAAAATTATTATTGGCACACATTCTTTAATTCAAAAAAATATTCTTTTTAATAATTTGGCATTTGTGGTAATTGATGAACAGCATAGGTTCGGTGTTAATCAAAGAGCGGAGCTTTTAAGAAATTCAAATCAAATAAGCGAAAAAATATTGCCCCATTTCCTTTCAATGTCTGCAACACCGATCCCCAGAACTCTAACATTAACGATTTTTGGCGATCTTGATTTGTCAATTATTGATGAATTGCCGAAAAATCGGAAATTAATCATTACAAAAATTGTCGCTTCGGCAAACCGCGATAAAGCTTATGCTTTTATTCGGGGGCAAGTGAAAAAAGGAAGACAGGCGTTTGTGATTTGTCCCAGAATCGAATTGACGGAAGAAGATCAGAAATTAACAGCTCAAAATATTATCAATATTTGGGACAATGTAAAAATGGTGAAAGAGGAATATGAAAAATTGTCAAAAAATATTTTTCCGGATCTAAAAGTCGGAATGCTCCACGGTAGAATGAAAGCCAAAGAAAAAAATGAAATAATGGGGAATTTTAAAAACGGGAAAATTGATATTTTAGTTTCTACTTCCGTTGTTGAAGTGGGCGTTGATATCCCAAATACCGCAATAATGATGATTGAAAGCGCGGATAAATTTGGCTTATCCCAGCTTTATCAATTTCGCGGGCGCGTCGGCAGGGGAGAACACCAATCGTTTTGTTTTCTTTTTACCGATTCATCGTCAAAATTCGTTTATAAAAGATTGAATTCTTTGATTGAAGCGAAAAATGGATTTGAGCTTGCTGAGAAAGATTTGGAAATCAGGGGGCCGGGAGAATTTTTGAGAAGCGCGATTGGCTGGGCGCAAACGGGCGATCCGGATATTTCTATGAAAGCTCTTCAAAATCCCGCCTTAGTAAAATCAAGTCGCGAAGACGCGCAAAATATATTAAAATCAGATTCAGACCTTAAAAATTACCCATTATTAAAAGAAAAATTAAATACATTCCAAAAAGAAGTACATTTGGAATAATATTTTAACTTTGAATTACTAAATACTTGTTTTACGAACAGCGAGCAAAAAATTTTTTTCAATCCGCTCACGGATTTACTTCGCAAATCCTGCGCTTCCGTTTAGATTTCAAAAAAATTTTTTTGCTCGCTGTTCGTGGTTCAATTTCGTAATTCAAAGACTTTAAGCTTTTGCCACTACTATCGCGATTATTCTTCTGGCGCTATTTTCTTTTAAAATTTTGACGGCTTCGTTTATCGTGGCGCCGGAGGTGAAAACATCGTCAACCAATAAAATATTTTTATTTTTTATCATTTCCGGATTGATTATTTTAAAACAGCCGCTGATATTTTTTTCTCTTTCATTATTGCTTTTTAATTTTGCTTGCGGATCATTATTTTTTATTCTTTTCAAACATTCGACAACTTGAATATTAAATTTTTTAGAAATTTCATCGGCTAAAAGTTTTGACTGATTAAACCCGCGTTGTCTTTCCCGGCGGTAATGTAAGGGGATTGGAACAACTATAAAATTTTTAATTCCAAATTTTGATTTTCCAATTTTAAATTTTCCATTTTCCATCAAAAAATCAAGATATTTAAAAATTATTTCCGCCAATATAGAAGTTAAATTTTCAAAGCTTTCATATTTAAAATAATGGATGATGTTGCGGAATATTTGGTCGTTATAATTTCCGGCGGCGGCTAAAAGATATTTTGAATGGCCGCAAATTTTTTTATTTTCCGCCAATCTCAATTTACAAACCGGGCAAAATAAAGAAGAATTCAATTGAATCGACAAATAACAATCATCGCAAAGAAAATTATTTGGCTTATCTCGCTGAATTTCCGGCGAAACGGGCTGGTTTAAATATTTTTGGCAATTCAAACATATCGGGGGAAATAAAATATCAAAAACAGCATTTTTTGTTTTGACTAATAAACTTATCATTGCTAAAATTATATCATATGTTTGATTCTATAAAATCTTTAATTGGTTTTAGATCAGGTTCAATATTAGGGGTTGATATCGGAACCGCTTCTATAAAAATTGTTGAAATTGTAAAAAGCTCTCCAAAGCCAAAATTAAAAAATTATGGCATTTTAAAAACATACAGCCATTTGGAAAGGCCCAATAGCGCCATTCAGACAAATACTTTAAAAATCGCCGAAAAAGAAACAGCTGAATTATTAAAATCTCTTATTGATAAAGCAAAATTTAAAACAAGAGAAGCGGTGGCTTCTATTCCTTTTTTTGCCGCATTTATTACCTTGCTTGAATTGCCGATAATGTCTGATGCGGATATTACCAAAACAATGTCTTTCCAGATTAAGCAGCATATTCCATTACCGATATCGGAAGTTGCCATTGATTGGCTGAAGGTTGGAGAAAGGAAAGATGAAGAGGTGATAAAACAGCAAATTTTATTGATTTCCGTGCCGAATGAAATTATCCAAAGATACCAAAATATTTTTAGATTAGCGGGATTAAAATTAAAATCATTGGAAATTGAAAGTTTGAGCTTGGCAAGATCTTTAGTGGCTAATGATCCAACGCCGACTTTGCTTGTTGATATCGGAGCGAGATCAAGCAATATTTCAATTATTGAAGGAGGATTTTTGAAAAATAATATTTCCAGCGATTTTGCCGGCGCTTCTTTGACATCGGCTATTGCTAATGGATTAGGAATTGACATAAAGCGCGCGGAAGAATTAAAAATTCAAAAAGGATTAAAGGCCAGCGGCGCGGAATATGAGTTATCCACATTGCCCTTGCCATACCTCGATGCTATAATTGAAGAAGCGATAAGAACTAAAAATAATTTTGAGAAAAATCAAGGAAGAAAAATTGAAAGAGTTCTTTTATCGGGAGGAGGAGCTAATTTATCGGGAATTGAGGAATATTGCGAGAAACAGATAAATTTGCCGGTTAGCATTGGAAATTCTTTAATGAGATTATCTTATCCTCCAGAAATAGAACTTCTTGCAAAAGAGTTAGGTCCGGAATTCGCTGTTGCAATAGGATTAGCGATAAAAGAAATTAGTTAATATGCCACTTCAATCTGCTTTCGAAGAACAATTAAAAAGCGGTGAGCAGTTATCAGCCGGTTTGCCATGGAGGCTTTCTATTTTTATGATGCTGATTTTTGTTTTTTCTTTATTTATATATATTGGAATGGATTTTGGATATAGGCCATATCTTGAATCAAGCGTGAATAAATTAAATAAAGAGATTTCCGGCTTGAATCAATCAATAGATGAAACTCAGCAAAAACAGATAGTGGGATATTATTCTCAATTAGTTAATATTCAAAGTTTATTAGATTCGCACAAAGCGATAACTCTTCAAATTTTTGACTTTATAGAAAAAAACACATATCAAAATGTAAGATTTGACAGTATGGCTGTAGATGCGGCAAATGGAGAAATAAAAATTATAGGAATTGCGCCGAATTATGAAACGCTTGTAAAAGAAATTTCTCTTTTTGAACAAGCGCCCAATGTTGAACGGTTAATTTTAGAAAATTCCAGTATGAGCGAGATAATAATAAAAGGAAAAGAATCAATTAAAGAAATTAAATTTGAAATTAAATTGATTTTAAAAAAATAAATTTATGAAAGCTTCAACCAAAAGAATGTTAAGTATTTTATTGGCAATTCTATTTTTAATCGGCGCTGTTTTTATTTATTCATATTTGATTAAACCGGCCTATGGCGAAGTTTTAAATTTAAGGACTAAAAAATTAACGCTTTCTCAAACTTTTAATAATTACAATTCTTTAAATAAAAAATTTAAGGATTTATTCGCCGGATATCAGAATTTAGGAGATTTAAATAAACAGCTTTCAATGATTTTGCCGTCAAAGTTTGATGCGGCGTATGTTTCCGGCCAGATATCCGGGCTTGCCGAGCAAAACGGACTAATATTGCAAGCATTGAATATTAAACAATTAGCTATAAAACCCGCCAAAATGAAATTCGCAAAAGGATTGGGGATATTAAAAGTTGACGCAAAATTATCTGGCAGTTATGAAAATTTTAAAACTTTTTTAAATGGCATAGAAACAAATATAATGATATCCGACATTAATAATTTTAAAATTGAAAATCAGGCCGGCGCTCAAAATTTAATTTTTACAGTATCAATTAATGCGTATTATCAAGCGGAATAAATAAAATTATGGCTATTTTAATGGAGGAAGAAAAAAGAAAAATAGATTGGTTTATATTGGCGATTATTGTCGCAATTGTCGTTATTTTAAGTTCGGCAATTTATTACATATTTTTTATCAACCCATCAACAATTGAAGTTATTATTCCTTCTCGCTTAAAACTTCTCCAAGAGACGGAACAATTAATAAAATTTGATCCTAATGAAGTATTGAATAACAGCGCGCTTAAAAATGAACCGCAAGTCAAAATTATAATTCCAGAACCGGCTTTAAATCCTAATCCGTTTTTAAGATAATATGGATAATAAAATTTTACTTTCCGAGCTTGTTAAACAAAATATTATTAGCGATGACGCGTCAAAAAAAATTCTTCAAGAGGCGATTCTTACCAGAAAAAGCGTTGAAGATTTAATTTATGAACGCAGATCAATTGATGAAGAAAAACTGGTGAATGTAAAAAGCCAGCTTTTGGGAATCCCTTATAAAAAAATAAAATCAGAAGACATAAGCGACGAAATTTTAAAATCAATTTCCGAAGATGCGGTTAGAAATTATAAAGTTATACCTATCAGCCGGTCAGCCGATATGCTTGTTGTTGGAATGGTAAATCCCGACGATTCTAAAGCCCAAGAGGCTTTAAAATTTATAGCCAAACAATCGCGGCTTAATCTTGGAATTTATCTTATTTCTCAATCAATTTTTGAAATAATATTAAGGCGTTATTCTCCTTACCAAAATGAAGTTGAAATTGCCGTAAAATCTTTAAAATTTGAATCAGGGAGAGGAGCTGGCCAAACAATTCAGCTTGAAGAAAACGGAAAAGGGGTTGGAGCGGAAGACGCGCCAATTATAAGAATTGTCGCTTCAACTTTAAAAGAAGCTGTTTTCCAAAAAGCTTCCGATATTCATATTGAACCGCAAAGGAATAGATTAAGAATAAGATTTAGAATTGACGGCGTACTTCAGGAAACTTCATCAATGCCATTAGAACTTCATCAGCCGATTATTTCGCGCATTAAAGTTCTTTCAAATTTAAAAATTGATGAAACTCGAATGCCCCAAGACGGCCGATTTAGGACAATTCTTTTTGGGAGAGATATTGATTATAGAGTAGCGACTTTTCCGACTCCGGTTGGGGAAAAAATAGCTATCAGAGTTCTTGACCCTGATGTCGGATTAAAAGGATTGGAAGATCTCGGGCTTATTGGAAAAAATTTTCAGCTTGTAAAAACCGCTTCTGAAAAACCATATGGTATGATTTTAATCACAGGAGCAACTGGTTCAGGAAAAACAACAACGCTATATGCCTTAATGAAGACATTGAATAATGATGGAATAAATATAGTAAGCCTTGAAGATCCGGTTGAATATTTTATCGATGGTTTGAATCAATCTCAAGTAAAACCGGAAATCGGTTATGATTTCGCTTCCGGACTTCGCCAAATTCTTCGTCAAGATCCGGATGTTATTATGGTTGGAGAAATTCGCGATAATGAAACAGCCGGATTGGCAATTCATTCAGCCCTCACTGGACATATTGTTCTTTCAACTCTTCATACTAATAATGCCATTGGCGTTATTCCAAGATTAATAGATATGAAAATCGAGCCGTTTTTAATCGCTCCATCATTAAATTTGATGGTAGGACAAAGATTGGTAGGTCGATTATGCCAGAGCTGTAAAATAGCGGAAACAGCATCTCCTGAAATATCGGCAATCATCAAAAAAGAATTAAATAAAATGCCAAAAGATTCGCTCCAAAATGCAAATATTAATCCGCCAACTGGCGGAGAAAATTTTAACATATATCATTCTAAGGGATGTCAGGTTTGTAAAAATAAAGGGTTTTCCGGCCGAGTTGCTTTATTTGAAATTTTAGAAATGACTCCTCAATTAAAAGAAATTGCGAGTAAAGAACCTACCGAACCGAAAATATTGGAGGAAGCCTTAAGACAGGGAATGGTAAATTTGCGCCAAGATGGTATATTAAAAGCGCTTAACGGATTAGTTTCTATTGAAGAAGTATTGAGAGAAACAACAGAAATGTGATA
>JBBTRJ010000011.1:5044-16035 GCA_038065215.1 Patescibacteria group bacterium | reverse complement strand
TTAACGGATTAGTTTCTATTGAAGAAGTATTGAGAGAAACAACAGAAATGTGATAAAATAAATTTATTATGGCAGATTATAAACAAAAACTTAATGAACTTTTATTAACCGCGGCTCAGCAAAACGCTTCTGATTTGCATTTGGGAGTCGGAAGAAGACCAAGCTTGAGAGTTGACGGAGTTTTAATTCCTCTTCAAAAAGAATTAATTTTAACTCCGGAAATGTGCCAAGAGCTTGTTTTTGCCCTTTTAACTCAGGAACAAAAAGAAAGATTTATTCAAGAAAAAGAATTAGATTTTGCCTATTCTTTAGAAGATAAGGCAAGATTTAGAGTGAATGTATTTTATCAACGCGGTTTTGTTGCCGCGGCTTTAAGGCTTATATCTTCCCAAATTAAAACTATTGAGGAATTAAATTTACCGTCTATTCTTCACGATTTTTCAAAATTATCTCAAGGATTTGTTTTAGTTGTTGGTCCGGCCGGACACGGTAAATCGACAACTTTAGCGGCGATTATTGATGAAATAAACCGCAATAGAACAGATCATATAATTACCATTGAAGATCCGATCGAATATGTTTTTGCTCAAGATAAAAGCATTATTTCTCAAAGAGAGGTTGGTTCGGACGCGCTTGATTTTAATAAAGCGTTAAAATCCGTTTTGCGCCAAGATCCGGACGCGCTGATGATCGGTGAAATGAGAGATTCATCATCAATAGCTACGGCTTTAACGGCTTCTGAAACCGGACATTTGGTTTTTTCAACTCTTCATACTAATTCAGCTTCACAGACGATTGATAGGATTATTGACAGTTTTCCGTCTGAACAGCAGTCTCAAGTCGCTTCTCAATTAGCGGCTACGCTTGTTGGCATTGTTTCTCAGCGCTTAATTCCAAAAATTGACGGAGGAAGAATTCCGGCTTGCGAAATTATGTTAACTAATCCAGCAATCCGAAATTTAATAAGAGAAAGAAAGGTTTATCAGATTGATTTAGTGATAGAAACAAGCTCTCAAGAAGGTATGATAACATTAAACCATGCTCTGGCAAATTCTATTAAAAATGGAGAAATTTCTTTGGAAAATGCAGAATTATATTCATTAAATTCAAGTGAATTAAGAATATTAGTAGAAAGAGCATAAAAAATGAAATTTAAATACAGCGCTAGAACTAAAGAAGGGGAGCTACAAGTCGGTTTTGTCGAGGCTCCAATACAAAATGTAGCAGCTGATATTTTAGCTGGCCATAATCTTTTAGTTCTTAGCTTGGAAAGGGAAAAGGCGGTTCGATCAATTGATAAAATAATCGGATTTTTTAATAGAGTTAAATTAACCGATATAATGATTTTTACAAGGCAATTCGCGATATTACTTGAATCAGATGTTCCATTGGGAGACAGCATTCGCAATCTTCATAAACAAACAAAAAATCAGTTTTTAAAAGAAATTATTTATGAAATTTCCAATGATATTAATGCCGGCTTATCGCTTTCCCAGTCTTTAGAGCGGCAAAATAGAATTTTTTCAGATTTTTATTTAAATATGATTAAATCTGCCGAAGTAACCGGAAGACTTGAAGAAGCTATGGTTTTTTTGGCCGATTATCTTGAAAAAGAAGTGAGTTGGCGTTCAAAAGTGCGTAACGCGATGATTTATCCATTATTTATAATATCATTATTTTCGATTGTTGTTATAATTTTATTAACTGTTGTATTTCCGAAATTAGCTCCAGTTTTTGAAGAGAGTAATACAAAATTGCCGTTGCCTACAAAAATTTTGTTAAATTCCGGTAATTTTATGCTTGATTGGTGGTGGGTTATTATATCGATTTTGGTAATGGTTATATTTTTAATTATTGAATATTTTAAAACAGCGGAAGGGAAAAATGTTATTAATGAATTAACAATCAGAATGCCTATTTTAGGCGATTTATTTAAGAAAATTTATATTGCCAGATTCGCGGAATCCTTAAGCGTTTTAATCAAGGGCGGGATTCCAATAACTCAAGCCATAGAAATTTCATCTCATAATATAGGAAATATCGCTTATAGGGATATTCTTCATAATATTGCCGAATCAGTAAGGGCGGGAGAATTATTCTCATCATTGATCGCGAAAAATGAGTATTATTTTCCGTCTCTTGTCGGCCAGATGGTTGCCATTGGAGAATCAACGGGCAGATTGGAAGAAATTTTATCAAAAATTTCAATTTTTTATACAAGAGAAGTTGATAATATTTTAAATAATTTGAGTGAGCTTATTCAGCCGATATTAATAAGTGTTATCGGAGTTTTTGTCGGATTATTATTTGCAACTATTCTCATTCCGATATATAATTTAGCTCAAGGGTTTAAGATGTAAAAGGTCAAATAATTAAAATAATTAAAAATTCAATGAAAATTAAAAATAAAGGCTTTACTTTGATAGAAATGCTTATTGTTATTGCTATTATTTCAATCTTGTCATCGATATTTTTGGTGGGTTTGAGGGGTTTTAGGGGAGGGGCGTATGATTCCAGAAGAATTGCCGATTTGCAAAAAATACAAAGTTATTTAGAAATTTATTATACAAAATATAGAACTTATCCAGATACTTCTAATAATTGGACTTCTTTACAGGGAATGTTAAGGAGCGCGGGAATAACTTCAATTCCCAATGACCCTTTGTTTGAGTCGGCTGGACAAACTTACTATTATGGCGTCGATACAAATGATTTTCAAAGCTATATTTTAGGCGCTAAATTTTCCACTTCCGATCATGCTTCTTTAAGAGAATCAACAGAACCTGACGGCACAATATTGGGAGTTGATTGTGATGATCCGGTATTTTGTGTCCAAATTTAAAGGGTTTTATTTCGTTTTCAGCGGGGCGCTCATAATTGTAGTTAAATTTCATCGCTATAATATGAGCTAAAAAATTTAAACAATTATGGCATATATTATTTTATTTGTTCTTGGTTCAATTATCGGTAGTTTTATCAATGTTATTACTTTGCGTTATAATCTCGGCGATAAGATTTTCAGCAAAAAAAATATTGGAGGCAGATCTCATTGTTTATATTGCAATAAACAATTGGTTTGGTATGAATTATTGCCGATTTTCAGTTTTTTAATTCAAAAAGGCAAATGTCGAAACTGTCATAATAAATTATTTTTGCAATATCCGCTTATTGAAATTTTAAACGGTCTGATTTTTGTTTTTATTCCGTTTTATTTGATAAATTTCCAATCAATTATTCAATTATCGAATTATCAATTGCTTATTGCCGTTATTTGGATTTTAATTTTCGAACTTTTTTTGCTTCTTTCAATAATTGATTTTCGCCATTATATTATTCCGGACCAAATTAATTTATTATTAGGAATTTTAGGATTGATTTTGATTTTTATAAATAATCGTTTGAATAATTTTGATATTATTACGGGTTCTTTTATCGGTCATTACGCGGCGATTTTTGGGATAAGAGAAAATATTTTTATAAACCATATTTTCGCTTCTTTTTTAGCAATGGCTTTTTTGGGTATTATTATCATTGCTAGTCGAGGCAGGGGAATGGGTTGGGGAGATTTTAAATTAGTCGGAGCGCTTGGATTGATTTTTGGTTGGCCAGATATATTGATGATAATTTTATTATCATTTATTATCGGAGCTATTTTTGTTTTCCCATTATTAATAAAAAGGAAAAAAACAATGAAAGATATTATTCCATTCGGCCCATTTTTAATAATTGCTTCCGCGGTTGTTTTCTTTTTCGGATATAAATTAACAGATTTTTATTTTGGATTATTTAATTTAACTATATAAATTATGATTAAAATTAAATACACTTATCAGTTTAACAAAGGCTTTACTCTTATAGAAATACTTATAACTTTATCGGTGATTTCAATTTTATCGGGCGGATTGGTATTCTATAACAGAATCGCCGAACGGCAAATAATTTTATTCAAAGAACAGGCGAAAATCATCAGTATTATCCAAAAAGCCAAAACCTTAAGTTTCACGACTTATGCGCAGGAAATTGTTCCTTGCGGATACGGCGTATATTTTCAGCAAAACCCAAATAAGGCAATTTTATTTCAAGATATTTCTCCAACATCTGATAAAAATTGTTCGGATGTTGATAATTCTCATACTGCCTCATTGCCATTTGAAAAAATAGAAGAAATTTTTTTGGATAAAACAATTAAATTTTCGGAATTGGGAATTTATAATATTATTTTTATTCCTCCCGATCCAAAAGTTATTATTGATAATGATATTTTAAAAAATGACGGATTGATTAAAATTTCAACAATTGATAATGCGGCGGAACGAATTATTAAAATTACAAATGCTGGACAAATAACAACACAATGAATAATAAAGGTTATCTTTTAATTGAAGTAATGGTTGCTGTCAGCCTTTTGACAATCGGACTTTTAGGCATTTTAAAATTGTCTTCAAGCGCCATTGGATTAAATAGAGTTGTAAGTGATCAATTTATCGCAAATTATTTGGCAATGGAGGGGATTGAAGTGGTTAAAAATATTATTGATGCTAATGCAATCAACGCAAAACCGTGGGGAGAAAATTTAGACAGCGGAAATTATGAAATTTCTTATAATAGTCTTGTGTTAGAATATAATCAGCAAAGATATATTAAATTCGACGATAGTATCGGGCGTTATAATTATCAGAGTGGCGCAGAAACTCCATTTATTAGAACAATTTATATTGAAAATCCGTCAATTGATGAAATTAAGGTTAATTCAATTGTTTCTTGGACAGGACGCGGAGGAGTTCAATTTGATATTGATTTGGAAAATCATTTTTTCAATTGGAAATAAAATAAGCTTATAAATAAAATATGATAAAAATTAAAAGAAATAATATTTTTCAGCTTAAGGGGTTTACTATGATTGAACTTTTGGTGGCAATGAGTATTTTTATTATTTTTACATCAATAGCCGCCGGCGGATTTATTAATATTTTAAGAAATCAAAGAGTTGTTTTGGCATTAATGACTGCTAATGATAATATAGGGCTCACAATAGAACAAATGGCAAGAGAAATAAGAACTGGTTATAATTTTTGTAAAGTATCGGAAAACAAATTCCAATTTGTAAATGCAAATGATAAGGTTGTAAGGTATGGTTTTGACCCTGGAAGCGGAAGTATTATGAGGGGTATTTCAGTTTCGTCAGGAGGGTCGTCTTTTGATTTTTGCTCTGAAGCTGATGATAATTGGTTTGAATTTAAAAAAATAACAGCTGACAATGTGAAAATCAATAAATTTAATATTGGAATTTGCGGTAAAAATATAATCAGCAGCATTCTCATAGATGATTGCGATTCTGGCGGAACAGGAGCTTCTTATCCACCAAGAATTACTATAAGTTTTGGAATAACAAGCGCTGAGCCGGATATTGAAAAATTAAATATTTTTACAAATATTCAAACAACAATCAGTTCGAGAAATATATAATGGCTATGGATAATAAAAATATAAGAGTAAGATTTGCTCCAAGCCCTACGGGAGCTCTTCATATAGGAAATACCAGAACGGCATTATTTAATTGGCTATTCATAAAAAATTACGGAGGAAAATTCATTTTACGCATTGAAGATACTGATAAAGAAAGATCAAAACCTGAATTCGAAAAAGATATAATCGACGGATTAAAATGGCTGGGATTGGATTATGATGAAGGGCCGGATATCAGCGGCAATTATGGGCCATATCGGCAATCCGAACGCACGGATATTTATAAAAATTATTTAAAAAAATTATTTGATGAAAATAAGGCTTATTATTGTTTTTGCACAAAAGAAGAATTAGAAGCCGAGAGGCAAGCGATGATGAGCAGGGGATTAGCTCCTAAATATAGCGGTAAATGCCGAAATTTATCAAAAGAAGAATCTGAAAATAAAATTCAAAAAGGGGACAAAGGAGTTATCCGATTTAAAGTTTTGAATAAAGAGGTGGAATTTAATGATTTAATACGCGGAAAAATAAAATTTGACGCGAATTTATTCGGAGATATTGTTATCGCTAAAAATTTAAAAGAACCTCTTTATAATTTTGTTGTTGCCATTGATGACCACGAAATGAAAATAAGCCACATAATTCGAGGCGAAGATCATTTATCAAATACTCCTAAACAGGTTTTAATTCAAGAAGCATTTGATTTTAATGTCCCCAAATATATTCATTTACCGCTGATTTTAACGACTGAAAGGAAGAAATTATCAAAAAGATATCTTGATGTATCGTTGAAAGATTATAAAAATGACGGTTATTTGCCCGAAGCAATGCTTAATTTTATAGCTCTTTTAGGCTGGCATCCTAAAGAAGACAGAGAAATTTTAAGTAGAGAAGAATTAATGAAAGAATTTGATATAAAAAGAATTCAAAAATCCGGAGCGGCTTTTGATATTAATAAATTAGATTGGCTGAATTCTCAATATATTAAAAAAATGGATACGAATGAATTAATTGAAAAAATTAAAAATTTTATTCCCGATAATTGGAATAAAAATGATAATTTGCTTGCGGAAGCGATTAGTTTGGAAAAAGAAAGAATTAAAAAATTAACAGATTTTAAAGAATTAGCCGATTTTTTCTTTGAATTGCCGGAATATAATTTTGAAATTTTAATATGGAAAAATGTGGGTAATGAAAAAATAAAAAATAATTTAAAAATATTATTGGGCGAAATTGGTAAAATTCAAAATAATGAATTCAGTAAAGAAAATTTCGAAAAAAATATTATGCCGCTTGCGAAGACTTTCGGCGTCGGCGAGTTATTATGGCCATTACGAGCCGCTTTGAGTGGGAAAAAAGCATCTCCCGGACCGTTTGAAATTATGGAAGTTATTGGAAAAGCAGAATCTTTAAAACGCATTGATATTGCGATTAAAAAATTGTAATATTTATATCAATGAATAATTTATTTAATAAATCAATCTTAGATAATATTGCTAAAGTTTTAGATATTCAAAAGCTTAAAGAATTGCTTGATTTGTTAGTTATATTGGCAAATAAGATTTTTATTTTATTTGAACATTTTGGATTATTAATATGGAAGATTTTTAGCAGCATATTTGGAACATTATTGCAATTCACAATTGATTTAGTCAAATTAATTTTGAGTTATTTGTCGTAAATTGAATTATCTTGTAAAGAGAGTTTATTTTACGACATAATTTATTGTGTTGTAAAATAAACGAATATATTTTGCGATAAATATTATATTTGTCGCAAAATATACCTTGTGCGACATATTGTAGGAAATTATAATTATAAAATAACCTTGGAAAAATCATTACCCCCCTTAAAAAGAATTCATTTCATTGGTATTGGAGGCATTGGAATAAGCGCATTAGCGCGTTATTTTTTATCTCAAGGATATTATGTGAGCGGATCAGATATTTCTTCTTCAGATATTACAAATGAATTAAAGAAAGACGGAATTAATATATATATCGGGCATAAATCAAAAAATATTTCAAAATTGAATGAATTTGTCGTTTATAGCGCCGCTATTCCAAAAAACAATCCGGAATTAAGAACGGCTTTAAATTTGAAAATTCCCATAAAATCGTATGCTCAATCGCTTGGCGAATTAACGAGAAAATATAAAACAATCGCCGTGAGCGGCACTTGCGGAAAAAGCACTACCACCGCTATGCTCTCACTTGTTTTTATAAAAGCCGGTTTTGATCCGAATGTAATCATCGGTACGAAACTCAAAGAATTTAATTCATCAGCTAATGGAACAAATTTTAAAAAAGGAAAAGATCGGTATCTCATTATAGAAGCTGATGAACATTTTAAATCATTTTTAAACTACTCCCCTTTTGCGGCAATCATTACAAATATTGACCGCGATCATTTGGATTTTTATAAAAATTTAAATAATTTAAAAAATACTTTTTTAAATTTTATTAAAAATATTAGCTCCGGAGGCATTTTAGTTGTCAATAAAGATGATAAAAATTTATTTAGCTTAAATATCAAAATTAAAAAAATTGCTCAAAAAAATAAACTAAAAATATATTGGTACAGTATTACATTAAATCGACGATCGTCAGCACAATGTAATAAAATAAAAAAAATTTTAAAAGTTCCCGGTAAACATAATATTTCTAATGCTATGGCTGTTTATACAATGGCAAGGGCGTTTAATATTAAAGATAATGATATTTTCAACGCTTTAGGCAGATATAAAGGCGCTTGGCGGAGAATGGAATATAGAGGAAATCTCAAATCTCAAATCTTAAATCTTAAAAATATTCCAATTTACGACGACTATGCCCATCATCCTTCAAAAATAAAAGCAGCTTTAGCCGGTTTTCGCGAAAAATATCCAAAATCAAAAATTATTTGTGTTTTTCAACCTCATCAAATCCAGCGATTAAAATATTTATTTAAAGAATTTACCAATTCATTTAATGATGCGGATAATTTAATTTTATTGGATGTTTTTAAAGTTAAAGGCCGCGACAAATCGCCTTCTGATATAAATTCAGAAAAATTAGCTGGAACAATTAAAAATCTGCCCGTTGGTAAGCAAGGAAGAAAATCATCTCTCACCGTGTTATACCTTAAAAATTCCAATAATCTTAAAAAAGAAATAGAAAATATAATTGCCTTATCCCTTAAACTTTATCCCCTAAACTTTATTATTATAATGATGGGCGCTGGAGATATTTACAAAATGACAGACAACCTGATAAAATAATCCCGTGTATTACACTAATTTAGAACATTTTAAAGAGTTATCCGGATATGAAATTGACGGTATTTGGTATCCGCGCGTTACTAAAATCGTTGAAATTAAAGCTAAGCCGGCTTTATATAAATTTTATGCTGAATTAAACAGTTTTGAAGAAGGAGAATTAATTAAAGAAAAAGCCGCCAGTGAAGGCACCTTAATCCACGAAGCGGCGGAAAAAATTTTTATCGGTGAATCGCCGGAAATTGATCCGTCTATCGCCCCGTCAATTGAGGCATTTAGAAAATTCATTGAAATAAAAAATATTCAAGTTGATCCGGAATATATTGAAAAGCAAATTGTGAATTATGATGACCGTTATGCCGGCACATTAGATGCCCTTGCCCTTATCGACGGTAAATTCGGAGTTCTAGACATTAAAACATCTCAAGCGATTTATCGCGATTATAATCTCCAAACATCGGCTTATATGGCAGCCTTGCAAAGCAATTTTAATAATCTTCAAACCCGTTGGATTTTAAGGATTGATCAAAACAGAATTTGTTTAAAATGCGGATCCATTCTTCGTTCTAAGGGCGGCCGTGATAAAATAAGAATTCCAAAAATTTCCGCTCAAGGCGGATTCGTCTCCGGCGGACAAAATGGCGTTGATTATGAAAAATGTGAACATAATTGGTCCGAGATTAAAGGCGAAGTTGAGCTTAAAGAATTCCCCTATTGGCAGGAAGATTACAAAGCGTTTTTAGGCGCAAAAAAATTATGGGAATGGGAAAATAAATATTGGCTAAAACAAGCAAATTTTTTATAATATAAAATATGAAATATTCTATATATATTCTTCTATTAATTTTAGTAATTGCTTCTTTTTTACGATTATATGGGATTACTGAATTTCCTCCGGGATTTTTTTCCGATGAGGCGATTTATGCCAATAACGGCGTAGAAGCTTGGGAAAATAGAGATTGGAAGGTGTTTTATACCGAAAACAACGGCCGCGAAGGTTTATGGCCGAATATTATAGGATTTTTTATAGTGAATTTCGGTAATGAGCCTTGGGTACCGAGAAGTGTTGCGGCGGTTTTTGGAATATTAACGGTTTTGGGAGTTTATTTTTTAACAAAAGAATTATTTTTAAATAATATTTTTCAAGAAAAAATCGCTCTTTTATCAGTTTTTCTTTTAGCGACAAATTTTTGGCATATTAATTTTTCCCGCATTGGTTTTCGCGCAATAATGGCTCCTCTATTTTTAACTTGGGGAATTTATTTTTTACTTAAAATATTAAATAAAATTAAATATTCCAACAATCAAAGGGTTTATCTTTTATTTTTTGCAATTTTAGGCGGTTTGTTTTATGGATTAGGATTTCATTCTTACATCGCCTATCGCGGAACTCCATTATTAATTTTTATAATTTTATTAGTTTATTGGTTTCAAAGCGGAGCAAGTTGGCAAATTCGTCATAAAATTTTACTGGTGGCTAGTAGTTATACTCTAATGGCTATTCTTGTCGCTTTGCCGTTAGGATTATATTTTTTAAAAAATCCTCAGGATTTTATGGGACGAACGACTCAAATTTCAATTTTTAACTCCCCTACTTTAATAGAAGATTTAGCGTTTAATATTGTTACAACGGCTGGAATGTTTAATTTTGTTGGAGATTTTAATTGGCGCCATAATATAGCCGGACAGCCTTTGCTTTTTTGGCCAGTTGGAATTTTATTTTTAATTGGGATATTTTTAAGTTTGTGGAAATTTAAAGAATATTATCAATCTTCCATAATATTATTTTTTTTGTTAGCCATCACTGCTTTGCCGGTTGTTGTTTCTAATGAAGGACTGCCCCATGCTTTACGCGCCATATTGATGGCTCCGGCGATTTTGATTTTTGCCGGATTCGGAGGCGTTTGGTTTTATCAAAAAATTACCGCTATCCTAAAGGATAGCGGTAAAAAAATAAATATATTTAATTTTTTTGTCGGATTATTTTTAATAATTTTAATTTTCCAAGCTTACTATTTTTATTTCATCGTTTGGGGAAAAAATCCGAATGTTAAAAGCGCGTTTAACACTGATATTACCGAAGAAGCGCAAAAACTTAATAATTTACCTAAAGATACGCCTAAATATGTGTTAATTAAAGCGAGCGGTATTGATATCCGGGCCGTTGGCACGCCAGCTCAAACGATAATGTTTATAACAGACACTTTTACTCTGAAAAAACAAAAAGAAAAAAATATCCATTATATTTTACAGGATCAAGCAAACCAAA
>JBBTRJ010000011.1:0-4944 GCA_038065215.1 Patescibacteria group bacterium | reverse complement strand
AAAAAACAAAAAGAAAAAAATATCCATTATATTTTACAGGATCAAGCAAACCAAATTCCGGAAAATAGCTATATTGTTGTGGTAAATTAAAATTATAAATCAGAACATTTTTCAATAATAATCGGAGCGCGATTGTTGTCGCGATTAAATAGATAACCAAGCCCAAAACTTAAAGTGGCAACTAAAAATATCAATAATCCCATTGAAACCTCTTTTTTATATTCTTGAATAAATTCTTTAATCATATATTAAAATAATTATTCCACTTGTCATATAATTCTTTCGTCGCTTTTAAATCTCCGGTATTATATCTGGCGATATCTAAAAATTTTTTCTCCTTGAATAATCTGCCCACATCATCTCCGGTTATGCCATCGGCTTTCGGGCTTTTAATATTAAAAAGATTACTCCATAAATGCAAACTCCCCTTTTTACGCGTGGCGCCGTAAAAAGTAAGCTGATCTTGCAAGTCAATATGTTTGCAAGATCGCTGCTGGTATAAATATCTTCCTTCCATTAAATTTTTCGTCGGTCTTATATTGTAAACAGCCGATCTTACCATTATAAATGGAACATCAAATCCCCTGCCGTTGAATGTTATAAACTCGCCGTATTTATCCGCAATCTGCCAGAATTGTTCAAGCATTTCTTTTTCTGTCATCTGCTTTAATTTGAAATTTTCTTCTTGAGATTCTTTTATTTCTTGGTTTGGCGCTTGGAAATAAACTGCTCCTTGGTTTTTATCATAATCTAAAATTCCGATAGCCACAATTTCACCGGTAAGAGGAGAAAATCCGAGCCCATTTTTAAGGTCGTCTAAAGCTGTTTGATAATCTTCATTTCCATTAGATTCTTTTTTAATCCAGCGAGTAAGGGAATCTTGGGTTGTCTCGTCAAATGAATTAAAATCCGCTCCAACGGTTTCTATATCGAGAATAAGCTTATTAATTATTGACATACTGTAAATTATAGATTAGAATTTTAAACATTACAAATATTAGATTATGGCACATACTAAATCTGGAGGTTCAACTAAAAATGGAAGAGATTCTATATCAAAAAGGCTTGGGATTAAAAGACAAAACGGTCAAACTGTTAAAGTTGGCGAAATTTTAATTCGCCAGAGAGGAACAAAATATTCTCCCGGAAAAAGCGTTTCTCGCGCCGGCGATGATACTTTATATGCCGCAAAAGGAGGTGTTGTTCAATTTACATCCAAAAAGAAAATTCGTTTTGACGGCAATCATCGTTATGTGACGGTAATTTCTGTAGTTTGAAAATTATTTAATTGCCAATTTATTAATAATTGCGTTAATTTCAAATTTTTCGCTTCCTAATGTTATTTTCACCGAGTGTTCTCCTAATGTTTTTAGAGATCTTTCAAGATCAATTTTTATTTTATTGACAATTTCATTTTTTAAATTAGTGTCAAAAAAATTAATAGAATTTTCAATGGCGTTTTTAATATCTTTTTTTGTAATAGAATTGAATAATTCCCCTTTCTCGCCGGTTTCGGCATAAAAATGAAAATCTTTTCCCGTAAGTTGCTGAATGCTTTGTTTTATCCCTTCTTCCAGAGAAATTTGATGTTTTTTAATATTTTCTTTTATTTTTTCTACCTTATCAGTTGTTTTATTATTAGCAATTTCCGCTAATTTTTTTGGGATTAAAAAATTTTTAGCATAGCCATTGGAAACATCTTTAATATCATATTTTTTTCCAGTCCCTTTAATGTCTTGAAGTAAAATTATTTTCATAATTTAATTTGAGATTTTAATATTTCCATTGCTTTCTCTAATTGCGGGTCTTTGCCGTTTTTAGCGTCTTCTTCGGTTATATTTATATCGTAATCCGGTATAATGCCGTTTTTATCAATTAATCCGCCATTTGGCATAAGCCAGTGAGCAATAGTAATTTTAATTGATGATCCGTCTTTTAATTGTTGAAGTTCTTGGACGGTTCCCTTTCCAAAACTTTTCTTTCCGATAAGCTTAATATTTCTATTATCGCGCAAAGCGCCAGCTAAAATTTCAGAAGCTGAAGCCGATCCTTCATTTATAAGCGCAACCATTGGAATATCTTTAAAAAATCCATTGCCGTTGGCTTTAAATTCATCTTTTTTCCCGGAACGGAATTCTTCGGCCACAACTATATCTCCGGAGTTTAAAAACCATCCGGCTAAATTTACCGCTACTTCAAGATATCCGCCGGGATTATTTCTTAAATCAAGAATCATTCCTTTTGGATTTTTTAAGGCGGTTTTTACGGCAGCTTGATAGAATAAAAACGGCGCGTTTTCATAAAAATTATAAAGACGAAGATATGCGATATCACTATCTTTCATTTCCAAGTCAAGAGTTGGAATTTGAATAACATCTCTAATGATGGAAATTTCTTGAGCTTTTTCCCAACCATTTCTTAATATTGTTAAAATCACTTTCGTTTGTTTCGGCCCTCTTATTAATTTAACCGCCTCATCAACATTTAAGTTGATGGCGTCTTTATCATCGATTTTAAATATTTTATCCCCTGCTTTTAATCCCGCCCGTTCTGCCGGAGTATCTTTTAGCGGAGAAATAACAACTAATTGATCATTGCGAATTCCGATTTCCGCGCCAATGCCGGAAAATTCTCCACTTATATCTTCATTGAATTTTTTAGTGTCAGTCGGAGGCATAAAAATCGTATGAGGATCTTTTAATGAATTTAAAAGTCCGGAAATTGCTCCGTAAACCAATGTTTGATTATTAACTTTTTCAGCATCAACAAATTTATCTTTTAAAATTTTCCAAGATTCCCAAAAAAGGCTAAAATCAACATCTTTTATTATTTGACCATTTTCAATATTTGAAACTCCGCGGATTATTAAAGTTTGGGGTTTTTCAGTTCCTTTTTTAAATCCAAAAGAATATCCGAAATAAAAAACACCGCCAATTAAAGCAATTACAACAATTGTCAAACCGCCGATTATTAAAATTCTTTTTGTTAAAAACTTTTTCATAAAATACATATTACTTAAAAATATGGCATTTTGCAAATTTAAAATTGACGCCGGCTTGAATTAGTCGATCACTCATCGCTTAATACTTAGCGGAATTTTATTGCGATTATTAAATATAATGAACCATATTATAATAAAATAATAAATTATAGCGCTAAAAATTCCCATTTCTCCGATTGGTAATGAAATTTTAGAGAAAATATCAATGATTATAAGTTCGTAAGTCAGAATAATTCCCGTAAACCATCCTAAAATTAAAGATAGGGTGAATGAGAAAAATCCGATAGCACCCGTTAAAAATCCTAATGACATCGTTAAGGGAATCGCTTCTAAAATCAAAATATTTGCCGGAAGAGAAAATAATGAAAAATTGCCGAAATTTATTAAAAGTAGCGGAAGAACGGCCAATTGAGCGGATGCGGTGTTTAAAAAATTTTCCCGCCAGCCCAAAAATCCGCCATCTTCTTTAATCTTAAAAAATTTTTGGATTGACGGAGCCAAATAAACAATACCGATTAAAGCGGCGAAAGAAAGTTGGAATCCGATATCAAAGCGCAAAATTTTTGGATTAAATAAAACCATTAAAAGAGCCGCAAAAACAATTGCATTTCTCATACTGTGAATTCGGCCGATTTGTTTAGCTAATAAAATTATTCCCCCCATAATTGCCGCGCGAACAACAGAAGCTTCAGCTCCGGTCATTAAAACAAAAGCGATGATTGTTAAAATAGACAGCCAAAATACAATCCTTCGGCGCAGAAAATAACTTAATAATGTTGAAACAGCGATTGCAATTACGGTGATGTTATATCCCGAGAGCGCCACTAAATGAGTGGTTCCGCTTTGGCTCATCTTTTCTTTAAATTCTTTTGAAAATTCAGCGCGCTCGCCAAGCGTGATGCCCGCTAAAAATGCCGATTTTTCCGGAGATAAAACATTTTGAAAGTTTTTAATAATTCCCTCTTTTAATTTAAATAAATATTTTTTTATCGGCGACGCTTGGTTTTCATCGATTAAATTTATTTTAGGATTATTCATTATTCCAAAAATATTATTTTTTGAAAGATAATTCGCATAATTTTTCGGCTCGGGAGATTTTATAATTCCGCTGAATTCAATTAAATCTCCGTAATTAAAAGCTGGATATGGTTTAAGATTAGCCAAAATTTTTCCGAAATAAGGCGGTTGAAGTTGGATTGTTAATTTTTGATTAATTCCATTTTCCGGATAATTAATCACGATTCCGCTTAAATTCATTCTTTCCCCAAAGGGAATATTTATATTTTTTACCTGTATCGCGCTATATAAAAAATAATAAAAAGCGCCGATTATTATAATAAAAGATAAGCCGGTCAGCCACTTAAAATTGATATTTATTTTTTCAAGATATAAATAACAAAATAAAAAAATAGTTGCGATAAATAAATTGATTAAAATAATTATTAAGAAACTTATTTTAAAGCTGGCGATAAAAACTCCTAAAAGGAAAAAAGTGGCGGAATAAAAAGCAATATCGTGAAGGCGCATAATTTTAATTAATATAATGGAGATTTTTCTTTTACTTTTAATTTAAAATTTACAAATCTTGTTAAGGCATAAAGTAAAGATGAAAGGCGGTTTAAATATGCCAAAGATTCATCGTTCGGCTGTATTTTTTCGCTTTCAAAATAAGCCACCACCATTCTTTCTATTTTGCGCGAAACAGCTCTTGCATAATCTAAATAAACCGCAAGTTCTATTCCGCCCGGGATAAAAAAACTTTTAATTGGCGGCAGTTGTTTTTCTATTGAATCGATAATATTTTCAATCTCAGAGATTTTTTCTTTAGTTATTTTTTTATCAGCGCCGGCGATTTTTGCTTGAATAATAAAAAGATTATTTTGAATATTTTCAATAATTTTATTAATACTATTGCGCGTGATAGTATTGGTTTTTATTTTAAA
>JBBTRJ010000010.1:3849-12547 GCA_038065215.1 Patescibacteria group bacterium | reverse complement strand
GCGATTAAAAACTCACTTTCACCGACTCTTTGGCTTCTTCATTTTCAAGCTGGAAAAATTCTTGTTTTTGAAAATCGAATATTTTAACAATCAAATTTGTCGGAAATGTTTCAATTTTTGTGTTTAATTCCATCACATTGCCGTTATAAAATCTTCTGGCAGCTTGAATTTTATTTTCAGTGTCAGAAAGCTCGTCTTGAAGCTTTACAAAATTTTCAACTGCGCGCAATTGCGGATACGCTTCGGCAATCGCAAGAATTGATTTTAAAGCCGATGTTACCATGTTGTCGGCAATTTCTTTTTCATGAACCGATTGAGCCCCCATTGCCCGCGCCCTTGCATTAGAAACACTTTCAAAAGTTTCTTTCTCGTGCGCCGCATATCCTTTTACTGTTTCAATTAAATTCGGAATTAGATCATATCGACGCTTTAATTGAACATCGATATCAGCCCATGATTCTTTTACGCGATATTTTAAACGAACCAACCAGTTGTAAGTTAAAATTAACCAAAAAGCGACAATAGCTAAAATTATTAAAATAATATTTATTAGATTTGAATATATCATATTCTATTTATTTTTATTTTTATTTTTTCAACCCCTTTACCCTACTTACCCTAATTAAACCACAAGCAGAAATTATTTCAATCCCCCTTTTTTCCAATTCATCTAAAAATAAATTCATTCCTAAAGAATCCGATGAAATATGGCCGGCGATCACAACATTTACATGAGCCGCCTCAGCTTCTTTTTTATGTTCTTCGGACATATGCATCCCGACAATAGTGCCAATGCCGGCTATTGCAAGTTTCTCATAAATTTTTGAAGATCCTTCGGTGCCGCCGGTAATTTCCGTAAGAGCTATTTTACCACAATGGTTTTCTTTGCTTCCGGCGAAAATCTTAACTCCGGCATTATCTTTTCCAGCAGCGGCATATTCCGGAATATTTTTTAAAATTTTTATCAAATCTTCGACAAATTCCGGCTTTTCTTTTTTAATAACATTATCCAAATAAGACGCAACCAAATTATCAGCCGGCGTATGAACGCACATTAAAGGCAAATTAAGATTTTGAGCCGCCATTACCGCTTTATTATGATTTTCCGGAGAAATACTTCTTTCAACTTCACTGATTCTCGGTTTTAAAAGACTTTCGGCAACATTTATCGGCACGCCGTAATTTGCTAAAACTTCAGCCTGTAAATGCATAACCTCGTCAAGCGCCGCTAAAGCTTTTCCAACTGGATGATGGGAAATATATAGATCAATTGGCTTATTTTTATCAGACAAATATTTCGCCACCATCAACTCTCCGGCATCAGCGCCAATGCCAACCATTATTCTTTTTATTTTTTTATTTTTATTTCCAAAAAGAATTCTCGTGTCTGAATAAGGATTTTTTAATTTCTCTTCGTCAAATTCTTCTTTTTCCTCTTTACTTAATTTTAAATATTTGTCTTTCAATCTTTTTAAATTATTTTCAACACTTTTTTTGCCTCTTAAATCAGCATCAATCCCCATCTCAATCGCTAAATTGTAAATTTGTTCGATAGTCATATAATAATTTTTTCTTTTAACAAAATTTTACCGGCCAAAAACGCGCTTCCGATTCCTATAAGCGCTCCAACTATAATATCAAGCGGCCAATGGACTCCAATAAAAATTCTGGCAATTCCCATAATAAGCGCGGCGATTAAAAATCTTATTCCCCATTTTTTATCAAAATAAAAAATCGCGAAAGCCAAAGCAAAAAAAAGAGAAGCATGGCCGGAAGGAAATGACATACCGGAATCATAACCATTATATTGAGCTAACGGCTGAATATTCAAAGTTGAAAAAGGCCTTGGACGGGATACAAAAAATTTAATTATTTCAGCAATAATTCCGCGAGCTAAAATTAAAGAAAGCGCTGTAAATGAAGCAAAATAAATTTTATCCTGCCATTTTTTCTCTTTTAAAATAAGAATTACCGCAATCAATAATAAAAAATAGCCAAAATAACCGGCTAAAAATATTCCTAAATTATCTAAAAACCACCACTTGTGGGAAAATTTATTGATTAAATTAAAAAGAAAAATGTCAAAAGAATTTTCCATAATGAAATAAATCCAAGTGTAAATCAAGGTGTAAAATTTATTTCTGAAACCTTAACGGAAGCGCAGCCCCGCCTACGGCGGGGCGTGAGCGAATTGAAAAAATAAGTTTTGCGCTTGGATGACTTATTATCAATATATTAATTCTTGTTCCCGGTGTAAGGAATCAATCCCATAAATCTTGCTCTTTTAATCGCTTTTGCGACTATCCTTTGATGCTTGGCGCAAGCGCCTGTCCATTTTGGATCAATAATTTTTGACTGTCCGGAAATAAATTTCTTTAAAAAATCTATTTCCTTATAATCAATTGATTTTAAGTTTTGTGAACATAAGAAACATTGCATAATATTTTTATTTAAAATGGCAGATCCTCCGCCTTTATATCCCCTTCTCCAATATCAATTTCCGGCAAATCTTCTTTTATTGAAGAATTAATTTCTTCTTGGTCGGCTGGCTGCTGTTTATTAAATCCTCCTTGACCTCCCCCTTGATTAAATCCGCCTTGAGATGTTCCTCGCGGACCGAACTGAACTCTTTCCGCCACTATTTCTGTTCGATTTTTCTTTGTTCCATCCGGCGCATCCCAATTCCTTGTTTGGATTCTTCCCTCAATAAGAACTAAACTTCCTTTTGTAAGGTATTGTTTGACGGTTTCCGCTTGTCTCCCAAAAACCACTATATTGTGGAATTGAACATCTTCTTGTTTTTGCCCCTGCTGATCTTTCCAAACTCTATTTGTCGCCACACCAAAAGAGGTAACCGGCGCGCCGGAAGGAAGAGCTCGAAGCTCCGGATCTCTAGTTAAATTTCCAATTATGAAAACTTTATTTAAATTCATTTTATTTTAATATTTCTTCCAATTTTTTTTCCAGCGCTTCATTGCTTAATGCAACTTGAACTTTTGGTTTTTTAACTTCAACCCTTTTAATTGCCGGTATTTCAGATGAAAACATTCTATTTCTCGGCATTCTTGATTCAATAAATGGTCTGCCGCTAACAGGTGAAGCGATCATTATAAATCTTAAAATCTGTTGGTTTAATTTCAAGTTATCCTCAATTTTTTTAATGATATTCGGATAAATATTAAAATGGAAATAGCCGAAAAAAGCGGATTTTTCCTTTTTTATCGGATAAGCTAATTTTATCATTGATATACTGCCATTATCAACAATTTCCGCTTTATAACTTTCAAGCAATTTAATGATCTCGTCTTTTACTCCTTCGGCTCTTCCCAAAAACCCGACTTCATATTTTTTAATGTCTTTTTCTGTTTCCATAAGATTCAATAAATAATACATAATTTTATAAACAAATCAAGAGGTGGTTTCAGATAGTTTCAAAGAAAGTAATTTTGATGTTCCGTCGTCGTTCATCGTCACGCCGTATAAAATATTAGCGGTTTCCATAACGGCGCGGTTATGGGTGACAATAATAAATTGCGTTTGGCCGGAAAAATCTCTGATCAAATCGGCGAACATTTTGGAATTTTTTTCGTCAAGCGCCGCGTCAATTTCATCTAAAACCAGAAATGGCGGCGGACTCACGGAAACCAAAGCAAAAAGCGCGGCAATGGAAACTAAACTTTTTTCTCCGCCCGAAAGCATTTCCAAACTCGTTATCCTTTTTTTCGGCAAATCAAGCTCTATTTCAATGCCGATTTTTTCTTCCTGCTCTTCATTTTCATCTTCACTTGCAACCGCATCTTCTTCTTTTTCATTAATTTTCACTTTTATTTCCTGTTTTCTAATTTTCATTTTTGCGTTTCCGCCCTTAAACATAAGCTTAAAAAAATGATTGAATTTATCATTGATAGAATGAAAAGCATTTAAAAATTCGCTGTTAATTTTATCTTTTAATTCTTTAATTAAAATTTTTAAGTCTTCCAATGCTTTTTCAAGGTCTTGGATTTGAGTTGTCAAAAAATTGTAATGTTTTTCCACTTCTTCGGCTTCTTTTATCAAGGCTTGATCTATTTCTCCCATACTCGCCAATTCTCCCCTCAACCTTATCATTTTTCTTTCCGTTTCAAAAAAATTATATTCACCGTCAATTGTAATATTTAAATTTATAAAATCATTAATATTTCTTCCAATCTGCATTAATTGCTCTTCCAAATCTCGGTTTTTCAAAGACAATTTTTCTTTTTCAAAAATAATTCTCTGTTTTCTTCCATCAAATTCCCTTATTTCATTTTTTTTATTTTCAATCGCCTCAAACGCTTTTTGAAAATTTTTATTAAATTCTTCAAGCCCGAACACTGTTTCCGATTCCTCTCTTTCAATAATTTTTATCTCTCCCCCGATTAAATTAATTTTTTCCAATAATTCCATTTGGACTTTTTCTAAATCTTCAACTTCTTCCGTTTTCTGCCCGGAAAAATTACCGAAAAAATCTGAAATTTTCAAAACAACTTTTTTTACAGACTCAACAATGTCTTTTAAATCAGACAATTCGGCGCCTTTTTCCAAAGATTCTTTTATTTCTTTTATTAAACGAATAAGTTCGCCATTATCAAAAGAATTTTCCGAAGTATCAACTTTGCTGAAAATTTCAATCTTCGCTTCTAAGCGGCTTAATTCTTTTTGGAAATTCAAATGTTTATTTAATAAATCATTCTTTTTTGCTTTTATAATATTCAATTCTTGATTATTAGATTTTTTTTCGATCAACCGCGCATTATTTTCAAAATTTTTTAATTCTTCTCTTTTTTTATAAATATTTTCTTCGATTTCTTTCAATTCCGGCTCGAAATTTTTCAAAGAAACATTAATTTCTTTTAATTTCAAAGAAAAATAAGAATTTTCCAATTCTTTCAATTCATTTTCAACTTGCGATCTTTTTTCCCATTTCGAAGTTTGGCGCTTAAGCATTCTCAATCGCGGCAAAACTTCTTCAATCATTGCCTTAACTTTTTCCAAATTGATATTCGTATTATTAAGCCTTCTTTCCGCTTCGGATTTCTTAAGCTGATACTCGCGAAGCCCCAAAACTTCTTCAATCATTATTCTTCTTTCTTCCGGATTCGCCCTCACAAATAAATCACTGTTTCCTTGATTAATAATTGTGAGTCCCTTTGTGCCAAGGCGGGATTTGGCAAAAAAATCAACTATATCCTTAAGCCGCAGTTCTGATTTGTTTAATAAATATTGTGAAACTCCGTCGCGATTCACGCGGCGAACAACGGAAATTTCGGAAAATTCCGTTGAAAAAAATCCTGAATTATTGTCAAAATTTAAAGAAACTTGCGCCATACCGGAACGCGCCCTTTTCGAAGTGCCGGCGAAAATTAAATTTTCTATTTTCTCGCCTCTTAAATTTTTCGCGTCGCGTTCGCCTAAAAGCCAGCGAATAGCGTCTATCACGTTGCTTTTCCCGCTGCCATTCGGTCCGACAATCGCCGTAATTCCTTTTGGAAATTCCAAAATTGTCTTTGCGGCAAAAGATTTAAACCCGTTTAATTCTAAAGATTTAAGATGCATAAATTTTTAATGCTGTAAGCTGTGCAACGCGTTTTTTGCCGCTTCCACTTCTGCTTCTTGTTTTGACAAACCTTCTCCTTCGGCAATTAATTTATCTCCAAAATACACTCCGATTTGGAAAATTTTAGCGTGATCCGGCCCGCGCTCGGAAAGAACAATATATGTCGGAGTGACTTTAAATTTATCCTGCGCTATTTCCTGCAATAGACTTTTTGGGTCTTTATAAAGTTTTTTATCAATTACCTCTTGAAGCTGGCTCATCACAAAAGTTTCAATAAATTTCTTTGCCACATCATATCCGGCATCAAGATAGACAGCCCCTAAAAGCGCCTCAAAAGCATTTGCCGATATAACTTCCCTTGCCTTGCCAATATCTTTAGTTTCTCCGCGCGAAAGCAAAATAAAATTATCAAGCTCGATATTTTTAGCGATAATTGCCAGCATTTGGTAATTAACCAATGCCGCTCTAATACTCGTAAGTTCTCCTTCCGGCGAATCCGGAAATTTATTAAAAAGATTTTCCGTAACAGCCAATTCCAAAACCGCATCGCCTAAAAATTCCAAACGCTCATTATGAGATAATTTTTGCTTTGGATTCTCATTAATATAAGAGCGATGAGTTAAAGATTCTTTGAGTAAATTTTTATTTTTAAAAATAACCCCTATCTTATTTTCTAAATTAGTAAAATCCACTGTTATTTGAATTATGAATAATGAATTAAGAATTATGTTTTATAATACTCACTTCATTACTCATAATATATTCGTTATTTATCATTCAATTGCTTATAAACTGTTCCCAAAACTCCATTGATGAATTTCGCGGAACTCGGGCCGCTATAATTTTTCGCTAATTCTATCGCCTCGTTTATCGCCACTTTTTCCGGCACCTCCATCTTATCTGCATACAATAATTCATAAAGTCCGATACGCAAAACATTTTTATCAATAAAAGAAATTTGGCTTATCGGCCAATCAGGAGCCGCTTTTTCAATAACATAATCAATATCCGCGAGATGTTCAATTATTCCTTTAATGATTTTCCAGCAAAATTCCGGCTCATCAATACCAGAACCGAATTCTTCCAAATTTCGCTCAACAATTTTTATTAAATCCTCTTTTCTATTGTAAAAATCCCATTCGTAAAGAGATTGAAGAATTATGGAACGAATTAAATGACGAGTGGCCAATTTTTAGGATTTAGGATTTAGGATTTAGGATTTAGGATTTTTATTGCGTCCTAAATTCTATATTCTAAATTCTATATTCTTCTTTACTTCTTTAATTTAAGTTTCGGCGCTTTTACAATTTTACCCTTGTAACTCCCGCAAGTTATGCAAATCCTATGCGGCATTACCGGCGCCTTGCAATTTGAGCAAACATAAATCTGGCTCGGTTTCAAAGCTAAATGAGACCTTCTTCGGCCCACTTTCGATTTCGTATGATGTTTCATCGGTACTCCTCCCATAGTTTTTAAAGTTTAATTTTTTAATTTAAAAAAGTCAAATAAAAAAAATTACATTCCCGTACTGCCGAAGCCGTTTTCTCCCCTTTGGCTCTCATTTAATTCAGAAACTGTTTCAATTTGCGGATGTTCTATTTTTTGAATCAGCATCTGGGCGATTTTTTGGCCTTTTTTGATTTCAAAATCTTGATTTGATAAATTTATTAAAACTATTTTGATTTCTCCGCGATAACCAGAATCAACTACGCCGGCCATTGTTTTAATTCCATTATTTACAGCCAACCCGCTTTTATCCCAAACCAAACCGACATAACCTTCGGGGATTTCCATTTTAACGCCGGTTCTTATCGCTTTTCTTTCCATTGGCTTCAAAGCAACATCTTCAACTGAATAAAAATCCAGGCCAGCATCATCTTTATTAGCATAATTCGGAATTATCGCCTCAGAATCAATTTTTTGAATTTTGATAATCATAAAAACATTTTATAAAAAAATTGAGGCGTTAGCAATCGCTAACGCCTGTTTATTTAAGTACCTCCCTTATCCGCAAAGCTGTTTAATTATTTTATCAACTTGATTATGGAGTTCTTCAATTGAACCGTTATTGTTAATAATATAATCTGCGTTGTTTCTTAATCCTTTAATCTGAATCTCTGATTCTTGTTCAAGTTCTTTTTTAAATTGTTCAAAAGTTTTTGTATTATCATCGGTATTTTCGCCGCGCGCTGAAATCCTTTGAAATCTTTTTTCAACATCGGCTTCAACATAAATAAGCTTAAAGCCCGGAAAATCTTTCAAAAATTTAATGTCCGACAATCTTCTTACGCCATCTATTGCTAATATTTTATCTTTGCTATTTTTTGCTTCTTTTGCTATGGCCGATGACAAAACATCTTGGCCGAAATTATCACGCAATAAAGTAGAAAGTTTTTGCAAATTTTCGCGCGTCTCTTCCAAATAAAGCCTATTTATAATGTCTCGGAGAATTGTTGAAAATCTAAAATTCTTGCCATTATAATTTTTAACGATAAAATTCGTAATTGTTCCCTTGCCGCTTGCCATTTCACCCGCCAATCCGATAATCAATTTTTTATCACATATCGTCATATTTCTGAACATCGTTATTTAATAAAACATATTCAACTTCCGCTTCATTAAAAATTTCCTTGCTTCTTCCGCCGGCATGATAATCCTTGGCGCAAACCACTTTTTTTATTCCCGAATTTATAATCATCTTCGCGCAAGTATAGCAAGGCGTCATATTGCAATATAAAGTCGCACCATTAAGCGCCACTCCGAACCTTGCTGAATTAGCAATTGCATTTTGTTCCGCATGAGCGGTACGGATACAATGGCGAGTCTGGCTGCCGTCTTCATGAATAACCGAGTGCATTTCATGGCCGGTTTCATCGCAATGTTTCGCGCCAATTGGAGAACCGACATAACCAGTAGTTAAAATTCTTTTATCTTTAACGATAACGCAACCGGCTCTTCCTCTATCGCAAGTCGCACGAGTGCTGATTACCTGAATAAGATTTAAAAAATATTCATCCCATGAGGGACGCGAATGTTTTTCTTGTTTTTCTTGTTTTTCCATAATTAAAAATTTAATGGTTTATCTTGATTATAAATTAATCCTTGATTTAACGCAATTTCAGC
>JBBTRJ010000010.1:0-3749 GCA_038065215.1 Patescibacteria group bacterium | reverse complement strand
TCCCAATCTTGCTCGTAAATATGGGCTGATTGCGATGTAATTTGAAGTTGGCCCAATTCAAAACCCAATTTCTCGCAAACTCTTTTTTGTAAAATACGCAAACCAAAAGCGTTCGGAATCGCGGCCTTGAAAATATCGTGGCTTCGAACAGTCGCCAAAAAATGTAATTTTCCTCTGCTTTGAAGCGCTTGTAATTGAGTAATGCAAGGCGACTCTTTTGAAAAAGCGTCAATTTCCGGCACTAATGTTGTTGCCACCGCTCTTCGTGAATCCGGAGAATCTTTCAATTGTTTAATAATCACTTCTTCAATTTGATCCAATTTTTTCCCGTCCGTTCCTAATGGATATTTCATCAAACGATTACCATAAGTATAAGAAATTCCCTCCGGCGGTTCCGGAGATAAAAATACCGAATAATATTCTTTAATATCTTTTTCTATAGCGCCGATAACTTTTCGCAATTCTTCAGGCCAATCAGAAGTTATCGATAAATCCGGACTATCGGGATTTTCATTATTTATTACCCAAGTAACGCCGATAAGTTCCCTTTGCTGATAACCGTATTGCGTTCCTTTAATCAATCCATAACGCATAATCCTTTCAACAACTCTCAGCCACGCTTCTAAAATTGTCTTTTCTCTCACCAGCCAGCCGACTTCTTCTGATGGGAAAGTTTCGATTTTTTCCAAAACCGCTTCCGGAAATTTAATAGGTTTCATATAGGGTGCGACGAATTCGTTGACTTTTTCAACATATTTTTCAATTTCTTCCAATGAAAGGTTGCTGATATCAATAAGTTCCACATTGCTGATAATTTTTCTTAAAATCTCAATATTAATTTCTTTTTCAATTTTAAATTGTGTTCCCTTTATCACACCATCGTCTTCCACTCCGTCTTTCCAAAGTTTTTCAATCAACGATTTTCCCATTAATCCGAATTGAGTATTGGAAAGCCCGCCGTTTCCCCAAATAAAAAGTTTCCTAATCTGCGGGTTAAGAGCTAAATTCCGCAAAATAATATTCACTCCGGAGCGGCTGTAAAGAGTTCCTAAAATCGTTATTTTTTCTTGCAAGATTTTTGATTTATTAAAAACCGCTTCCGCTTCATTCCAAATCGTGCAGAAGCCGATTGATTTTCCTTTTCCTAAAAAAACTTTGTATTTTTCCGGCTGATATAGAGATACCATAATTTATTCAATAATATCAAAAATATAACTAAATTCAAATAAAAAAACGGCGCCGGTTGCAAAATCGCAACACGGCGCCAAAACATATTTATTCTTTTTAGATTTTTTTCGCGCTTTTTTCATCTTCGGCGATTTGAAAATCGTCGAAAAGATCTGGCCAACGCTCTTTGCAAAATCGCAAAAGATTTAACGC
The DNA here is from genome assembly GCA_038065215.1 of Patescibacteria group bacterium. GTDB lineage: Bacteria > Patescibacteriota > Minisyncoccia > UBA6257 > UBA9933 > JBBTRJ01. The sequence goes on along the minus strand of JBBTRJ010000010.1, from coordinate 2,369 downwards.
TGTCCATCTGATTTCCGGATGGGCGAACTTACTGGCGCGCATATAAAACCAATGGCGCCATTCTTTCAGATTGGCCGTAGTCACAATCTGGCTTTTCAAACCAATTGGCAGCCACTGCCTAGCTTCTTCCGGTTTTAGACCGGCCTTTCTTGCGCCCCGATAAAACGCCTCTATCATGCCGGTAAAATCAACTGGTGACATGCGATATGTTTCTCCGTTGCAGACAAATTCGATTTTTTCCAAAAAATCGAATTCGTCATTGTAGGGCAAAACGAATTGCATCTGAAACTCATCTAGATTAACGTCGCCCTTGGCGTAATCAACATAGCGCGTGCTTTCCTGGGAAAAACTGGCAAGCCTATGCCGAACATGCTCGTGAGTAAATCCACGGCAATGCTGGTTAAACTCAACACACATTGCGATATGAGCCAGTCTTTCTTCCGGCGATATAAGCTCAGGATTTATTTCTACTTTGCCGTCAAAAATTCTTAACGAAAAATCATCATCGTCGCCAAGTGGAAATAATATCGAATTTTCCAAATTAAGCTGTCTGATAATTTCGCTTAAAACTGGTGATCTATTATCCCTGGCATAAGCCTCATTAAACATCCGAGCGTTGCCAGAAACTATAAGACACCTCCTCTTTCTATCTTCCGTGATTGAAAAAAGATTATTGGCTTGATAGAACTGATAACCAATCTTTTCCAACATATCCATCTGACGGGGATAAACAGCATAACAATACCAAGAATGTTCCAACACCGAGAAATGCCCCCTGCTGCGAATCATTGTTATAAATTCCTCCGGCGTTTTCTTGATTGTCTCACGAGCCTGATAGCAAGTAGCGCCCGCTGTTCTTATCAACTTGTTGATTTTATCCGAAGATAATTTGGCCATATCCTCGGCTAAAATCTTAAACCGTCCTTGTTTAAACAAGATCTTTGCCATCACATGCCTCCTTTTTTCGCCAGCTGGCGAATTAGATTTTTTACAAGATTTTATCTACCTCTTTCTTAATCAATTCAAAAACTTCTCCTACTAGTTTATTGCCATTAATGACAACGATTTTCTCATTCGGCAAAACTACTGGAAGCTTGAGAAAATTTTGGCGAAGCTGTTCTAGAAAATCTTTCTGCTCAAAAACCTCTTTATGACTTCTATTGCCGTCTTTTGCAACGCGCTCAAAGGCAATTTCCGCCGGCATATCGGGAATTATAACCAAATCCGGAACTAAAACTCCCTTATGCATTTCAAGAAGTTTTTCCAAAGAAACGCCTTGCGCTTGCTGATACGCAAGCGTTGAATATTTATATCTGTCGCAAACAACATAAACGCCGCGACTTAATAAATATTCAAGAAGCTCGCAATGGACTTTCCTATCCTTGACAAAAAGCTCCGCCAAAAGCTCGGCATTTTCTTTTGGATCAATGCCTTCTTTCAAAAGCCGCCTTATCTCCGTATAATATTCGCTATTATACGGCTCGCGAGTTAAGAAAATGTGATTTTTTTTATCTTGATCAAAAATAAAATCCGCAAGAAGTTTCACTTGCGTTCCCTTTCCACAGCCATCAATCCCATCGATGACTATAAATTTCCCCTTTTTATCCATATTTTTTCCTCCTTTTTTAAATTTCTTATTAAAGCTAATCATAAATAATGACAATTTGTCAAATTTGAATATAAAATATCTGATCACTTTGAATTACAAAACTCCAATTTTACAAATAACGGGCAAAAAGATTTTTCTGAAATCTAAACGGAAGCGCAGAATTTGCGAAGCAAATCCGTGAGCGGATTGAAGAAAATCTTTTTGCCCGTTATTTGCAGTTTAGTTTCGTAATTCAAAGTATTATATTATACGCGATTAACAAACAAAAATAAAAAACGGCCATAAGCCGTTTTTTATTTTTGTTTAGTATTCTTCCGCCATCGCTTCCGCTTTTGTTTTTTGAATTCTATCAATGGGATGATTAGCCGGAGAATAAACTGTATAAATTTTTAACGGAGCCGAACCAATATTTTTAAAATTATGTTTTACGCCGGCATTAACAAAAACCAAATCACCAGAAATTATCGGCGATGGAATTCCCTCAATTACCGCTTCTCCACTGCCTTCAACAAAAACCAAAATTTGATCAACTGTTGTATGGACTTCTTCGCCGATATCTTCACCCGGCAATAAACTCATTAAAACTAATTGAGAATGCTCTCCGGTATTTACAACTTGGCGAAAATTTTCATTTTGTTTTGCAAGCTCGACAATATTTTTATGAAAAACCATATTTATATTTATTATCTTTAAATTACGAAATGTGTATTTTCGCAGACAGCAAAAGAATAAATTTTATGAAACCTAAACGGAAGCGCAG
>JBBTRJ010000009.1:20218-23876 GCA_038065215.1 Patescibacteria group bacterium | reverse complement strand
AACGGGAAAAAATCGCGGAAGAAGTTCAAAAAATTGTCAGCGCCGCGACCCAGTCTTGGGGAATTTCAGTAACTGATATTAAAATCCAAGATATAGAGCTTCCGGCAGATATGAAACGCGTCATGGCAAAGCAGGCGGAGTCGGAACGAGAACGCCGAGCAATCGTTATTCGAGCGCAAGGTGAATTTGAAGCATCAGAACGACTCGCTCAAGCTGCAGGCGTTTTGACTGGAACACCCGGTGGTATTTCAATGCGCACACTTCAAACAATCGAAAAGATAAATCCAGACCCATCAAAAACTGTTATTTTTGCTTTGCCAGTAGAATTTTTTGAGGGAATAAAAAGTCTCTCGTCCTATTTGGATAAAAAATAAAATAGAATCCTGTAGATTTGTGGCTAGTAATTTTTTGAATAAATATGATAAATCAACAACTGCTTGATTACATTAAGCAACAAATACAGCAAGGTACAGATAGAGAAAAAATAAATAATTCTCTTATGGCTAATGGTTGGCAAGCATCAGATATTAAAGAGGCGTTTGATTCAATAATGCCGTCCAATCAACCAGTTCAACCAATCCCACCCGCCAGCTCAATTCCACAACCATTCTCTACCTTTTCTCCGCAATCTCAAAATGGAATGAGCAAGAAACTACTAGCGGTTATTTTAATTATTGGCGTGTTAGTAGTTGGTGGCGGGGCGTTTGCATATTTTAATTATTTTCAATCACCGGAAAAAATCGTCCAGAAAATGATCGCTAAACTAACCGAGATTAAATCCTTAGAATATTCAGGAGAAATACAAACAGAGGTTAATACGAGAGATTTGCTTGGTGGTGGTAATTTATTACAGCCAACACAGCCGGTTTCAAATAAAAAACCAAGTAATTTTTCAATCAATTTTAACGGCGTGTCTGACACAAATGATTTAAATAACCCAAAGGGATCATTTTCTTTCAATATAAATACAGATGCATTAGGAGAAAATTTTACTCTTGGGTTAGAGATGAGAACTATTGATAAAATTGTTTATGTTAAACTAAGCAATTTATCGAATCTAGGATTTTTTGATTTAGATTTAACTGCAGTAGCAAACCAATGGATAAAAATAGATACCGAGGCTTTGAAAAAACAATTTGGACTAGAAAAAATTGAAGAGCAGCTAAAAGAAGCGCAAAAGAAACAAGAATTGTCGCCGGAGCAAATTGAAAAATTGAAAACCGCCGTACAACAGCATAAAGTCTTCAAAATAACTGATAGCTTGTCTAGTGAAAAAATTGAGGGGGTAAATACTTATCACTATAAATTTACAATCGACAAAGAGGAAATTAAAAAACTTTTTGCTGATATTAGTCAGATTACTCAAGATAAAACATTAACTGAAAAAGAGCTTGCGGAATTTGACAAAAGTTTTGAAGCAGTAGAATTACCTGAAGGTGAAATTTGGATTGGTAAAAAAGATTTGTTGCCATACAAAATCTCTTTAAGTTCTGTGATAAAGGAAGCTGACCAATCAAAAACTTCTGGGAAAGTTAGTTTTATATTGTTATTCAAAAATTTTAACAAGCCTGTTCAAATTGAGATTCCAGCACCAGTAAAAACATTGGAAGAAATTTTAGGTGGATTATTCGGTGGATTATCGGGAGCAGGACTACAACAACCAAATTTCTCACTACCAGCTGGTAGATAGTCTATTTTATCTCTTTCAAAAATCCTTCGATAAGAGCGACTGTTTCGCCCGTTTTTTGAAGTACTGATTTCCAAACTACAACAATATCTGCATCATTAAAAATCGAGCGTTGAACTTCGCGAAGCGTATCACCTCCGGCAATAGAAATCATGATATTGTTGTAGTTACCTTTTATGCGACGAATTTCGTGCAGAGGAATTTGTTTTTCGCGATTAAATTTTTTTTCATCTACACCTCGGTGAATAATAACTACCGCTGGAGCTTTTTTGAGCGAGCGTAATACCGATAAGGGAAATTCTACATTCATCATATCAATCATCGCGTCTAAGCCATTTGTTTCGCAAGCGGCGATAAAACTATTTAGGGTTTCAATCGGCGCGCTTCCTAAAGCAATCGCCGCGCTTGCGCCAGCCCTTGCCGCAATTTCTACCTCGGCTTCACCTCTGTCCATAGTTTTCAAATCGGCGACAACATAGGGGATAATTTCATCTTTTTGCGCGGTTTGGGAAGATGTTTTTTGAATAGTTGCCGTTCCCGTAAGCGCCGATTGAAACAACAGTGAAAGCACGGAATTCGCCGAGATGTTAGCCGCAGGAGCTAAAATTTGTTTTGATAAGTGTTTTTCATACCAATCGCGAATCTGGCGAATTCCATATTCGCCATATCGCTTAATGAGAGGGGTTCCAGCTTCAATAATAATCCTGTCGCTTATCGGCAAGCTATCAATAATTTTTTTCGCTTCTTCAAGCGTGCTATTTAGCGCGACTTGAAGATATCGTTTTTTCGGATTAAGTTTTGATAAAATTTTGCGGTTCATTTATTAGACCTTTTGCATAATTCCTTTTCTACTGCAATTTAAAAATTTTAGCTACGACTTTGTAAAAATTTTTTGAAATATACCCTGTATATTCCTTCAAAATTTTTACTTCGTCTCGCTCAAAATTTTGAAATTTCGCTACGAAAAAAATTACACAAAAAGTCTATTTTATTTTAACAAATTTTTAATCCATTGTCATTATTATTTGTTATTGTTATATTATTATTATGCTTATTTACATCGGCGCGGATCATAGGGGATTTAAATTGAAAGAATCGCTGAAAAATTTTTTGAAAAGTCAAGAATATGAAGCGGTTGATATTGGTAATGATAAATACGATGAAAATGACGATTATCCGGATTTTGCGGCGTTGGTTAGCCGGCAAGTTTCTCAAGACTTGATTAACCGCAGAGGAATTTTGATTTGCGGTTCCGGAGCGGGAGTTGATATTGTGGCTAATAAATTTAAAGGTATTCGTTCTGTTTTGGCGATAAACGCGGAGCAAGCGCAAAAAAGCCGAAGTGATGACGATACTAATATTTTATCTTTAGCCGCTGATTTTATAAGCGAAGAAGAGGCAATAAAAATTTTAGATGTGTGGCTAAAAACTCCGTTTTCCGGAGAAGAAAATTATAAAAGAAGGATTGCAAAAATTAATAAAATAGAAAATGATTAAAGATTGGAATCAAATAAAAAATATTTTAGATGGGCAAAAAATATCGGAAAAAGATCAACAATTTATTAGGGATTTTTTAATCTTTTTTCCTTTTCAAGAAAGACAGCAATTGATGGGGATTTTTATCGGTTTTCCGGATAAAATAAATTTATTTATTGATTTAATAAAAAAGAAAAAAGCATTAGCGGAAAATTATGATGAAAATTTAGCCAAAGAAATTTTGGATTTAGAGAATAATGAAATTAATGGTTTAATTGGTAAAATAAATAATAATTAGAAATATCATTATTAATGGAATTTTTTAAACAAGAAAAAGCTATGGAAAATCCAGAAAAACAAAAAACCGATATTAAAAATTTTTTAGAAAAAGAAAGCGGGATTATTGAAAAAGGAAAAGGTTTTTTGATGGATTTGGTTCCGGATAAATGTAGAAAAGAAGCGGCTGCGATGCTGGCGGCTTTTTCGATTTTTGCC
>JBBTRJ010000009.1:16291-20118 GCA_038065215.1 Patescibacteria group bacterium | reverse complement strand
TGTTAAAAAAAGGCGAGCACATTGAAATATCCGATGAAAAAATATATGAAGCATTGAGGGAGTTGTATGTAGATGGCAAATTGTCGCAAACTGGTATTTGTGGAAATTTAAGCGTTTTTATGGAAAAGACGGCAAAGAGCTTTGGTATGGAGGCATTTTTGCAAAGCGGTTCTGTTAATGGATCAAATGATGTATTCTCCGGAGTGGTGGCTGAAGTTAACGGGAAAAAACAAATCATTTTTATTACCTTTTGGGGAGATGCTATTCCTACTAATACTTTGAATTTAGAAAAAGCAAGCGGCGTTTTTGAACGCGCGTATAAATCCATCGCGACATTTGGTTCTTATGTTGGCAATGAAAAAGAAATGCAATTTCCGATTGAAACTTTAGCGCAAAAGGAAATAAAAAAATCCTCTGGTTTTGAAAAGACGGAAGAAATGCTCGGCAAAAATTTAGAACAAGGAGAGATTATTAGGGAAAAAGGATTAGAGATTAATATTAATCCAGAAGTAAAAGAAATAAAACTTTCAAAAGATAATTTTATTCTGGCATATTATAATTATCAAAATGTTAAAAATAATCCATATCAGTCGCTTGATGATTTAAATGCTTTTAGATTGGCTTTGAGATCTAAAGAAGAAATGTTCGGCGTTGAGGCTGGAATAACAACGGTTTTTATGAATATTAAAGATTTATATGGAGGTAATGTTGAACAAAATGATATTATGGGACGACTGGTTTTAGAGGGTATGGATAGCCAAGAACTTATAAAAGGCGATTACGGACGAATCGTTTTTAATATTGGATCTACTTTGCAGGCAGGTATGAGGTTGCCGATGGATAAAGATATAAAATTTTTAACAATAGGGGGAATGGGCGAAATTGCGGGCGGAATGAGATTAATGTATTTTAATCCAAATAACGCCGGAAAATTTTTTATCGGAGCTGATGTTTTAGACAGGGGGCAATTCAATGATTTTCAAAATCAGGATTTAATCATAAAAGAAGCATTAAGAAAAATAACTATCGGGTCGAGTGTTAATGTTTATGAGGCAACCGTTGATTTAAAAGCGGCAAAAGGATTGATTGATTGGGGCAAATCTTTGGAATTATCCGGTGCCATAAAAACTAGCGGCGGGATTGAATTGGGCGGAAAATATAAATCTGAAAAGTCGGAATATGAAACATTAAAGCCGTCATCTAAGAAAATCGGTTTTGAAGCGGGCTGGAAAGGGCCGAAATGGGGATTTACGATAAGCGGCGCTCAAACTGTTGAAAAATATAACAGCGCGGAAAAAGAAAAATCATATGATATCGGAGTAAAATTAAATATTTTAGCATTTTAATCACCTTGAATTACGAAACTCTTTTTCATCACGCTTTTTCAAGAGCACGCCATAAAATTCTGCTGAATTTTTGGCTCCCCCTCGCTCCGTCGAGCTGTGAGAGTCTCTTGAAAAAGCATGATTTCAACGAGTTTCGTAATTCAAGGTAATTTAAAGGTATCTTGTAAAAAATTTCTAAATAATAGAAAATAATAAATAATATAAAATAAAAATAATTTATGAATTTTGTTCCATCAAAAGTTTTTTTTACTAAAGGAGTCGGCGCGCACAAAGAGTTTTTAGCTTCTTTTGAATTGGCCTTGCGCGACGCGGGAATTGAAGCTTTTAATTTAGTTACTGTTTCTTCGATTTTTCCGCCGAATTGTAAAAAAGTTACACGCGAAGAAGGTTTAAAAATTTTAAAGCCTGGCGCGATTGTTCATTGCGTTATGGCGAGAAACGCCACCAATGAGCCAAATCGTTTAATCGCCGCTTCTGTTGGAACAGCTTTGCCTCAAGATGCGAATCAATATGGCTATCTTTCAGAACACCATCCATATGGGGAAAAAGCCGATAAGGCAGGAGAATATGCGGAAGATTTAGCGGCCACGATGTTAGCCACGACTTTGGGTATTGAATTTAACGCCAACGCGGCATGGGATGAAAGAGAACAGTCTTATAAAGCTTCCGGAAAAATTTTTAAGACATTTAATACAACTCAATCCGCCGAAGGACATAAAGACGGACTTTGGACTTCGGTGGTGGCGGTGGCGGTGTTTGTGATAGAGTAATCGCAAATAGCGCGAATTTAATTCAAAATAACGCGAATATGAATAGTAAAAAAACTAAAATCGCAATCAATGGTTTTGGAAGGATTGGCAGACTGTTTTTCAGAGCGGCTTTTGATAATCCGAATATAGATATTGTTGCTATTAATGATTTGGGAGATATAGAAAATTTGGCGTATTTATTGAAATATGATTCTGTTTATCGCGCTTTTTCTTATGAAATTTCTATTCAAAAAGCCGGCAATAGGAATTTTTTGATAATTAATAAAAAAGAAATTTTAGTTTTACAGGAAAAAGATCCAACCAAATTGATTTGGAAAGATTTGAATATTGATATTGTTATTGAAGCAACCGGAGTTTTCGAAACTTATGAAAAAGCTAAAGCGCATTTGGATGCCGGCGCGAAAAGAGTGGTGATGACTGCTCCGGCAAAAGATGCCGATGGCGAACTTGGAAAAACAGTGTTGGTTGGAGTTAATGAAGAAGATTTAAAAACTTGTACGATTTCTTCAAACGCGTCTTGCACAACAAATTCTGTTTCGCCGGTGATGGCGGTTTTATCGGAAAATCCGGGGATAGAAAAAGCTATTTTAAATACAATTCATGCGATGACCAATACCCAAATGGTTGTTGATAGCGCGGTAAAAGGCAATGATTTTCGCCGAGGCCGGTCGGCGAGCCAAAATATTATTCCTTCAACAACCGGGGCGGCGATTGCCGTAACGCGCGTTATAAAAAATTTGGAAAATAAATTTGACGGCGTTGCCTTGCGCGTGCCGATGATAACCGGCTCTTTGGCTGATATTACTTTTATCAGCAAGCGTAATACTTCAGTTGAAGAAATTAATAAAATTTTAAAAGACGCTGCCGCGAGCGAACGCTGGAAAGGAATTTTAAAAACCACCGAAGATCAGATTGTTTCTTCCGATATAATCGGCGAACCGTATGGCGCGATAGTTGATTTGAAATTCACCAAAGTTATTGACGGAAATTTAGTAAAAGTTTTTTCCTGGTATGATAATGAATGGGGATATACGGAAATGCTTTTAAGACATGTTCTAAAAGCGGCGGAGAATTTAAATAATTATAATTAAATAATGCAAATAATTCCCGCGATAAATTGCGCAGATTTTGAATGTGTAAAAGAAAAATTGCAGAAAATTGAAGAGATTGGCGCAGGGTGGGCGCATATTGATGTGGCAGACGGAATTTTTACGCCGCATAAAACTTGGGTCAATTTAAAGGATTTACTAGGTATCAAAAATCAATTATCAAATATAAATCTTGAAATTCATTTAATGATTGAAAATCCTGAGAGTGTTATTGATGATTGGGTTAAAGCAGGAATAAAAAGAATAATTATTCATATTGAAGCAATTAATATTGTAAAATTTAAAAAATTAATTAGCCGATTAGCTGGTCAAAATATTAAAATTGGTTTAGCAATAAATCCAAAAACGCCGATAGAAAATATTGTTTCTTATTTATCCGCTACCGCAAGTAGTAGTAAGAGATTTGTTCAAATTCTCGCGGTTGATCCGGGTTTAAGCGGCCAGAAATTTCAGCTGCAAGTTTTAGAGAAAATTAAATTTTTAAAGAAAAATTATCCCGATGTTGTGGTTGAGGCGGATGGCGGGATAAATTTAGAAACTGCTGAAATATGCAAATCAGCCGGCGCGGATATTTTAGTATCATTTTCTTATATATGGGATAG
>JBBTRJ010000009.1:0-16191 GCA_038065215.1 Patescibacteria group bacterium | reverse complement strand
AAATTTTCGGAATTATTACAGTTATAATTTAATTTCCAGAATAAAATTAAATTCGCATTATTGCGGGTTTTATTTTTAGGAGAAATTTGTTAAAATTAATAATTAATGGAAATTCTCCGCGAGAAAAAATTGAAAAATCTTGAAATGATGGCAAATTATATTCGTCAGAATATTATTGAAATGCTGGTTGAAGCGGGAAGCGGGCATAGCGCCGGATCATTGGGAATGGCTGATGTTTTTACCGCGATTTATTTTCATATTTTAAATCACAATCCGAAAAAACCGAATTGGCCAGATCGCGATAGATTAGTCCTTTCAAATGGCCATATTTGTCCGGTTTTATATGCCGCAATGTCAGCCGCGGGATATTTTCCAATTGAAGAATTGAAAACTTTAAGAAAATTAGACAGCAGATTGCAGGGACATCCGCATCGCGGGGCTTTGCCCGGAATAGAAACCACTTCCGGTCCGTTGGGTTCCGGACTTTCGCAGGCGGCTGGAATGGCTTTAGCGGCAAAATTAGATCAAAAAAAATACAGAATTTACGCTTTGCTTTCTGATGGCGAACATAATGCCGGAAATCTTTGGGAAGCAGTAATGTTTATAGGAAAAAATAAGTTAAATAATATTACGGCAATTATTGATAGGAATAATATTCAGATTGACGGTTTTACCGAAGATGTAATGCCTTTGGAATCTTTGAGGGAAAAATATGAGGCGTTTCGCTGGCATGTTTTGGAAATTGACGGCCATAATATTGAAGCGATTATTGACGCTTGCAATGAAGCCAAAGCGATTTTTGAAAAGCCAACGGTGATAATTGCTCATACGATTCCCGGCAAAGGCGTCAGTTTTATGGAGCAAGATTATTTATGGCACGGAATTCCTCCGAATAAAGAACAAGCGCAAAAAGCTTTATATGAATTGCGAACATTGGGTGGAAAAATTAAAAGCGAACACGAATAAAAAATGATTAATGAAAACGCAAAATTAAATCAGAAAGTTTTTGAAGCGGATATCGAGCAAAAGCCGACTCGCGACGGTTATGGGCAAGGATTGGTTATTGCCGGAGAGGATAATAAAAATGTAGTTGTTTTATGCGCGGATTTAACTGAATCTACGCGAAGCCATTGGTTTAAGGAAAAATTTCCGGAAAGGTTTTTTGAAATGGGCGTGGCGGAGCAAAATATGGCAACAGTGGCGGCGGGGCTTGGAATTTCCGGGAAAATTCCTTATATTTCTTCTTATGCGGTTTTTTCGCCGGGCAGAAATTGGGAGCAGATTAGGACAACAATTTGCTACAATAATTCCAATGTGAAAATTTGCGGAGCTCATGCCGGAGTTTCTGTCGGGCCGGACGGCGCCACTCACCAAGCGATTGAAGATATTGCCACAATGCGGGTTATACCGAATATGAAAGTTTTTGTTCCTTGCGACGCGATTGAAGCGAAAAAAACGACAATCGCGGTGGCAAAAATTTACGGACCGGTTTATCTTAGGTTTGCTAGAGAAAAAACTCCAGTATTCACAACGGAAGAAACGCCTTTTATTCCGGGAAAAGCGGAAATTTTCTGGGAAGGGAAAAAACCTCAAGTTGTTATTATTGGCGCCGGGCCAATTTTATATAACGCGCTGTTAGCGGCAAAAGAATTAGAAGACGAAAATATTGGAGTGCTTGTTTTAAACAGTCATACCATAAAGCCGATTGACGAGAAAAAAATTATTGAAGTAGCGAAAAAATGCGGAGCGGTTGTAACGGTTGAAGAGCATAATATCGTCGGCGGACTGGGCGGAGCGGTGGCGGAAGTTTTGGCAAAAAATTATCCAACACCGATGGAATTTATCGGAATGCGGGATGTTTTTGGAGAAAGCGGCGAGCCTGATGAAATAATAGAAAAATATGGAATGGGAGTAAAAAATATCAAAGAAGCAGTTAAAAAAGTCATTAAGAGGAAAAAATGAATAAGGTTATTATTGGAAACCAAAACGGCGAATTTAAACAATTTGAAAAAAAAATTAAATTCGCTGTTTTTAAAATATTAAAAATTTTTAAAAAAGACGATGTTGCGATTGAAATTTTTTTAGTTGGAAATAGAGAAATGCTGTTTTTAAATAAAACGCTTCGAAAAAAAAATAAGCCAACGAATGTTTTAAGTTTTCCGGAGCCGAAAAATTTTCCTCATCCGGAATTTAAAAATAAAAAAATTGATTATTTGGGCGCTATTTACCTTGATATTCCTTATATTAAAAAAGAGGCAAAAATCAGCCTTGTTGATATTGATTTTTTAATGGTAGAATTATTAATCCATGGAATACTTCACTTATTAGGATTTATCCATAAGAAAAAAAATGATAGAATAAAAATGGAAAAAAAGGAAAAATATGTTTATAACAGCTTTAGATATAGGAACAAATAAAATTAAAGCGCTTGTCGCTGAAAGCAAAAATAATAAATTATTTTTGCATAAAATTTTCAGAGCGCCATCAAGCGGAATTCGCAAGGGTGAAATTGTCGATATTGATGAAACGAAAAATTCTTTGAAAGAAATTTTCGAAAAAATCAAAGAATTTGACAAGTCGGCTGTTAAAAATATTTTTGTGAATATCGGCGGAGCAAACATCAAATCTCATAATTCAAAAGGAATTATCGCGGTTTCGCGCGGCGATAATGAAATCACTCAAGATGATATTGATAGAGTCAATAAAGCTTCTCAAGCAATCAAACTTCATTCTAATAGAGAAATTATTCATACAATCACCAAGGAATTTATTATTGATGGCGTTGAAGATATTCGCGATCCTTTGGGAATGAATGGCGCAAGGCTTGAAGTTAATAATATAATTATCGATGCTTTTTCGCCGAATATTAAAAATATAATTTCTCTTATAGAAATGCTTGGAGGAAATATCGGCGGATTGGCTTATAATCCATTAGTCGCTTCAAGGGCGGTTTTAACAAAAATTCAAAAAGATCTTGGAGCTGTTTTAATAGACATTGGGGCTGGCGCGACTTCAATCGGAGTTTATGAAGAGGGAAAACTTTTGCATGCCGCGAGTTTTCCGGTTGGAGCCGGACATATCACAAATGATTTAGCGATTGGGCTTAAGTGTTCTGTAAAATTAGCGGAATTGATTAAAATATTTTTCGGCTGCGCGACATTAAAAGGAATTTCTCCGAAAGAAAAAATTACGCTTGACGATATTGTTGAAAAAAGCGGAATTGATTTTTCGGATGTCGAAAAAAATTTTAAAGCAGTTATATCAAAACGGGAAGTGGTTGATATTATTGAAAGCAGGTTGACGGAAATTTTTGAATTTGTTAATAATGAGTTAAAATTGATTAATAAAGCGGGCCGGCTTCCCGGGGGAGCAATACTTTGCGGAGGGGGAGCAAAATTGCCGTTAATTTTAGATTTAGCGAAAGAAGAATTGGGGCTTCCGGTTGAAATTGGGTTGTTGGTTCGCCAGTTAGCGGATAAAAATATAGAAATTATCGATTCTGATGCGGATGGAGATGTTTTTAATCCAGAGTTTGCCGTTGCTTTTGGATTGCTTTTGCTCGGAGAAGAGCATTATTCAAATGTTAACAAATGGTCTATCAGCGATAAATTTTCAATAAAATCGATTTTAAGATATTTTATGCCATAAAAAAGCATCGATATTCATTTATAAAAATGAAAAATATTAAAAAAAACAAAGATTTTAATCTGGCAAAAATAAAAATTATCGGAATCGGCGGAGCCGGAGGAAATGCCGTGACTAGAATGTGCGAAGAACTTCCAAGAGGAGTTGATTCTATTGTTATCAATACCGATATTCAGGATTTGAATTATTGTTTTGCTAAAAAGAAAATTTATATTGGAAAAAATATCACTAAAGGGTTGGGAGCGGGTATGAATCCTATTTTGGGGCATCAAGCGGCGGAAGAAAATCAAGCAGAAATTACAGAAGCGCTTAAGGGAGCTGATATGGTTTTTTTGACAGCCGGATTCGGGGGGGGCACCGGAACAGGCGCTTTGCCGGTTATTGCCGATATTGCCAAAGATTTGGGAATTTTAACGGTTGCCGTGATAACAAAACCCTTTACTTTTGAAGGTTATGAAAGGCAAAGAATAGCCGAAGATGGAATAATTAAAGTAAAAAATAGGGTTGATACATTAATTACAATCCCTAATGAAAAGATTTTCGCGATGATCAATAAAAATACTTCTTTAGTTAAAGCTTTTGAAGCGATTGACGAAGTGTTGAAAAATTCCGTGATTGGAATTACGGATTTGATTGCAATGCCCGGAATTGTTAATGTTGATTTTGCCGATGTTAAAGCGATTTTACAAAATGCCGGATCGGCGATTATCGGTATCGGTGTTTCGTCCGGCGTAGAGCGGGCGTCAAATGCCGCTAATTCAGCGATAAATTCGCCGCTTCTGGAGGTTTCTGCTAATGGCGCGAAGAGGGTACTTTTCAGCATTTCCGGCCATCGCGATTTAAAAATGAGCGAAATTAATGAAGTTGCCAGAATAATTTCAGAAAATGTTAATCATTCGGCAAAAATAATTTTCGGCGCTTTTAATGACCGTAAGCTTAAAAAAGGAAATTTAAAAGTCACTTTGGTTGCGGCGGATTTTAATGGAGAAATCAGGAAAGATATGGGCAGTCTTCCAAATTTATTCGTTTCAGATTATCCTATAAAAAATACAGCGGAAAATTTTACCAATAAAAATAATTTGAAAGAAAAAGATTCACCAGCTGGCGGACAAAAAAAAGATGACGGTAAAATAAAGGATGAAGATGATAAGGGAGGAAACAATAATGAAAACGACGACAATATCTGGGATATACCGACATTTTTAAGAAAAAAAAGAAATTAAAAAAACATAATGCCAATATACGAATGCGTACTAATGATACTAATAAACGCGAATTCGTATCTATTCGTATAATCAGTATGAATTAGTATATTGGCATTTCATTTATATATGTTTAAGCAAATTCGCAAAAGAAACGGCCAGATAGTTCCGTTTAAGATTGAAAAAATTATAAATGCCATTCATAAAGTATCTATTGCGATTGGCGATGAGAACTGGAAATTATCGGAAGATTTAGCAAAGCAAGTAATTGATCGGCTTAATCAAAAAATAAAAAAAGGCGATATTCCGCAAGTTGAAGAAATTCAAGACGCTGTTGAAAAAATTTTAATTGAAACAGGCCATGCTCGAATGGCGAAATCTTATATTTTATACCGCCAGCACAGAGCGGAAATTCGTAAAGAAAAAGAAGCTATTCTTAACAAGGAAGCTTTTGAGCTTGATGAAGTTGATAAAAAATTTGATATTAACGCTTTGAGAGTTTTAGCGTCGCGTTATCTTAGAAAAGACGAAAGCGGGAAAATAGTTGAATCTCCTAAACAGCTTTTTGAGCGCGTTTCGATTCATACGACGATTCCGTCTCTTTTTTATGACCAAAAAGTTTATAAAAAGTCCGGCGGATCGCAGGAGCATCATTTTGAAGAATTTGATTGTGAAAAAAATGCCGGTAAATTTTCTATCGGCAAATATAAGTTGAATCAATTTCATTTGGAGGGAATGAAAAGAATGTATGATCGCTTGGCAAAATCAAAGAAAATGAAAATTTCATGGTCTGCATTTTTAAATTTGTTTAAAAAAGGGAATTTTAATAAATATGAACAAGAGATTGAAAATTATTATAATTTGATGATAAATCGCCATTTTCTTGCCAACACTCCAGCTTTGGCTAATTTTGGAAATTATTTTGGAATGGGTAGCGCGTGTTTCGTTGTACCGGTTGAAGATTCCATTAATTCAATTATGGACGGATTAAAAGCCGCGGCAGTTATTTTTAAATCCGGCGGCGGCGTCGGGTATAATTTTTCTCATTTAAGACCGGAAGGAGATTTTGTTAAAACTACCGGCGGCGTGTCATCCGGGCCAATCAGTTTTATATCTTTATTTGATACTATGACTGAGGTTGTTAAACAGGGAGGCATAAGAAGGGGAGCAAATATGGGAATTTTAAATTCCGACCATCCTGATATCGAAAGATTTATTAAAGCCAAAGAAGGTAATAAGGCTTTGAGAAATTTTAATATTTCTTTGATGATTAAGCCGGAATTTTGGAAGTGCTTAAAAGAAAATAAGCCGTATCTGTTAATAAGTCCGCGCAACGGAAAAGTTATTAAAGAAATAGATCCTAAACAACTTTTTGATATTATTGCTTATCAAGTTTGGGAATCAGCTGAGCCGGGTGTGTTATTTTACGACCGTATTAATGAATATAATCCATTTCTAAAATCATTAGGCCCGATTGAGACAACTAATCCATGCGGTGAGGTTTTGTTATACCCATGGGAATCTTGCAATCTCGGCTCAATTAATGTTTGGGAATATTTGAAGAAAAATGGCGATAAAAAACCGCATTTTGATTGGGATAAATTAGCTAATGATGTTATTTTAGCGACGCGCTTTTTAGATAATATAGTTGATATTAATAAATATCCTCTTCCGGAAATTGAAGAAATGTCTCTTAATACGCGAAAGCTTGGTTTAGGCATTATGGGTATCGGCGACTTGCTTTATGAGTTGGAAATTCCTTACGCTTCAAAACAAAGTTTGGAGTTTATGGAAAAATTGATGGAATTTATCAATTATCATTCGAAAGTCACTTCAGTTGAATTATCGAAAGAAAGGGGAAGAATGCCGTATTTTGACAAGTCTTTTTATAAAGAAGGCAAATTGCCGTTTGCCGGTTTTAAAGATAAAAAATCATGGCATTTTGATTGGAATGACTTAGTTAAAAAAATAAAAAAATACGGCATTAGAAACGGTTTTACAACCGTACTTGCTCCTACTGGTTCAATTTCTATGATTGCCGGCACTTCAAGCGGAATTGAGCCAGTATTCAGTTTAGTTTTTGAAAAAAGCATAACTATTGGAAATTTCTATTATGTTGATCCGGTTTTTGAAGAAAAAATGAAAAAAGAAGGATTAATGGATGAAGATCTTATTAAGGACACCGCTTCTTTAAATGGCAGTATTAGGGCAATTCCTTATATTCCGGAAAAGATTAAAAAAACATTTGTTACCGCTATGGATATCGCGCCGATTGACCATATTAAAGTTTTGGCGGCTTTCCAAAAATGGGTTGATTCTTCAATCTCTAAAACAAATAATTTTCCAGCCGAAGCAACGGTTGATGACATTAAAAAAGCTTACATTGCGGCTTATGAGCTCGGTTGCAAGGGAGTAACGGTCTATCGCGATAAATCATTGCATACTCAAGTTTTGGTTGGAGGAAGTGTGAAAAAAAAGCATAAAGAAACAACTCATTTTGAAGTTATTAAAGATGAAAAAACCAAAGGAATGACGATTTATTCTGAAGCCGGAGCTAATATTGAATCAGGGTCCATAGACCTTTCGCCAGCAGAAGAAACAAACAATAAAAATGGATTAAAAACTTGCCCTTCTTGCAAAAGCAATTTAGTCAAACAAGAGGGTTGTAATAAATGTCCGACTTGCGGTTGGGGATTATGCGCGTAAATAAAATAAGGGTATAGCCAATAGCCGATAGGGTATGGGATATAAATTTACCTTAGTGGCTATATCTAAACCTTAACGGCTGATTTTTATGATTCAAATTCCAATTCAAAAATTAAAAGAAATTTTATTTAAAGAAGGATTAATAACTGAAGAATCTTTTTCTGATTTATCAGCCGAGGCGGATAGAATGAAACAAGATATCGATGATATTTTGATTTCACGGGGAATTATTACAAGCGATTATTTTTATGAAATTTTAGCCAAGTATTTTAATGTTGAAAAAGCTGATTTAGTCACTCGTAAAATTGATGAAGAGGCTTTGAAATTGCTTTCGGAAAATTTAGCCCGTCAGAAAAGAGCGATTGTTTTTGGCAGGGAAAATGACGGCAGTCTTGATGTGGCGATGGAAGATCCGAGCAATTTAGAAACAATAGAATTTTTCAAGAAAAATTTAAAAGCCGATATAAAGCCGTTTTTAGCCACTCATGCCGATCTTGACAAGGGATTTGCGGCATACGGCAGACGCTTTACCGAAGATTTCAAAAAAATAGTCGAAGAAAATATAAAAGTATCTCTTGTTCAGAAAGCGGGGACAATTGAAGAAGCGGCTTCGGCGGTTCCAATTGTATCAATTATTGATAGCATAATTTTTTACGCGGCTTCTTTAAGAGCTTCGGATGTCCATATAGAAATTTTTGAAGAAGGAATTTTAATAAGATTCAGAATCGACGGCGTTCTTCATGAAATTATCAGAATTCCCAAAGAAGTTCATCCGGCGATTATCGCAAGATTAAAATTATTATCAGCATTGAAAATTGATGAACATCAAAAGCCGCAAGACGGCCGCTGCCAATATAAAATCGGGTCTGATATTTTAGATATTAGAATATCAACTATTCCCACTTTTTATGGAGAAAAAGTTGAATTGAGGCTTTTGCAGGCCTCTCAAAAGCCTTTATCTTTAAGAGAGCTTGGCCTTATGGACGATATGTTGGCGATTGTTGAAGAAAATATTAAAAAATCTTACGGTATGCTTTTGGTTACCGGTCCGACTGGATCAGGAAAAACAACAACGCTTTACGCTATTTTGAATATGTTAAACCGTCCGGAAATCAATATTGTAACAGTTGAAGATCCGATTGAATATAATATGAAATATGTCAATCAAATTCAGATAAATATTCAGGCGGGCATTACTTTTTCCGGCGGATTAAGATCAATTTTACGCCAAGATCCAAATGTTATTATGGTTGGAGAAATTAGAGATGAGGAAACGGCTGAAATTTCAGTGCATGCCGCTTTAACCGGACATTTGCTTGTTTCAAGTTTGCATACCAATGATGCCGCGACGGCGATTCCAAGGCTTATTGATATGAAGGTCGCCGCGTTTTTAGCGGCCGCGGTTTTGAATATGATTATCGCTCAACGCTTAGTCAGAAAAATTTGTTTGGATTGTATTGAGTCTTTTTCTCCGTCGGCTGATCTGTTAAAATCTATAAAGAAACAAATAGAAGATATTCATTTGATTTCTGAATTTAAAACGCCGAAAATTTTATATCGCGGGAAGGGGTGTTTGAATTGCAATAATACGGGATATTCGGGAAGAATCGGAATTTTTGAAATTTTAAATATTGATGAAGAAATTAGAAAAGAAATAATAAGCCCTAATTTTTCCTTAGATAAAGTTATTAATTTAGCCAAGGGAAAAGGAATGATGACAATGTTTGAAGACGGATTAAGAAAAGCTGAATTGGGAATGACGACAATTGAAGAAGTGCTTCGCGTTATAAGAGAATAAATATGCATTTTCACTATACTGCCTTACAATCAAACGGGAAAATTATTGAAGGGGATTACGAAGCTGCCAGACCGGCTGATGTTTTAGGGTATTTAGCGGGCCATGGGTTAAAGCCGATTTCTTTAAAAACCATCAAAGATTTTGAAAAAAAATCCCGTTTTAATATTTTTGGGCAGGCGATTACAACGGAAGATAAAATATTTTTAACAAAATATCTGGCGCTAATGATGAAGGTCGGAACAGATTTATTCAAAGCCATTGATATTTTAATCGCTGATTTTCAGAGGCCGGGATTAAAATCATTTTTAATTGAAATGCGCATGGCGCTTGAAAAGGGTCAGCAATTGAATTCCGTTTTTTACCGATTTCCAAAATTTTTCTCTCCGGCATTTATCAATTTGATCAAAGCTGGAGAAATTTCAGGCAATTTGGAAAAAGTTTTTGAAAAATTAAGCGTTTCTTTGCAAAAAGAGCAAAATTTAAAACAGCAGATTAAAGCGGCCATCACTTATCCGATAATTCTTTTAATTGCTTCCGTAGCCATTCTTTTTATTTTAGTCGGGTTTGCATTGCCGAAAATCGCCGGTGTTTTTAGTTCCGGAGGGTTTGATCCGCCGCTTTTTTCCAAAATTGTTTTTTCTATCGGTCTTTTTGTCGGAGATTATTTTTTAATTATTTTAACGGTATTTATAATTTTAACGGCAAGCACGTGGTTTTTTGCTTTTAAAACATTAATCGGAAAAAAAATAATTTCCAGATTTGCCGTAAGAATCCCTTTGGTCGGAGAAGTTCTAAAAAAAATAGCGCTTCAAAGATTCGCTTCGACATTTTCTTCGCTTCTTTTAGCCGGTATGCCGATTATTGATTCATTGGAAATTACCGCCGATGCCGTTGGTTTACAGGAACTAAAAGACAGCTTATTAAGAATTTCTCGAGAAGGGCTTTCAAAAGGATTGACTATCGGCGAGGCATTCCGCAAGGAGCCGATTTTTCCCAAGGTTGTGGTTAATTTAATAGCAATTTCCGAAAAAGCCGGACATATTGAAGGAGTTTTATTTACCTTGTCGGAATTTTATGAATCAGAAATAGAATCGGCAATTAAATCTTTGGTGTCTTTTTTAGAACCGATATTGCTTTTAGGCATTGGTTTGATTATCGGAACAATCGCATTATCAATTATTGTGCCGATTTATCAATTAGTTGGACAATTTTAAATAAAAGTTTTGATAAGCTGATAAGATTAAAATTTAAAGAAAATAAATCCAAAGGCGGAGCGAACCTAAAGATTGATAAATTTAGAAGTAAAAATATATGATAAAAATTAAAAAATATTTTTTTCAGATTGATAAAGCTTTCACTTTAATAGAACTTTTAATTGTTATCGGCATTATTTCTATAATATCTGTTTTTGGTATTTTAAATTTATTTAGTTTTCGCTCTTATCAGGATTTGAATTTAACTGTTAATGGAATAGCGGCTGTTTTAAGAAGCGCTCAAAGCCGTTCTATTTCCCAGGAATCCGGAGGAAATTTCGGCGTTCATTTTGAAAATTCTTCATCTGGAGAAAATTTTTACGATTTATTTCAGGGGAGTAATTATATTTCCGGCAACCTTATTTTAAGAACATCTTTAAAACGGGAAATCCAATTTATTAATCCCGCCTCAGGCAGCAGCAAAGACATTGTCTTTTCTCCGATAACCGGTTTGCCCGCTTCATCTTCAACTGTTATAATTGCTTTTAAAAGAGATAATTCAATTTCCAAAACAATAACAATAAATTCCAATGGACAGATACAATTCTAATAGGGCCCAATCTTTGATTGAAATTATTATAGGAATATCTATTGCCGGTATTTTAGTCGGCGGATCGACAATGGCAATCGCTTTGATTTTAAGAAGTAATTTTGACGCAAAAACAACTCAAACAGCTTCTTTTTTAGCTTCCGAATATTCGGATAATATCAGTTCTATTGCTGAGTCAAATTGGCTGAAAGTTTATTGTCCGCCGGATGGAAATTGCTCGGGAACAGCCAAGGGGATAGATTCTAAATTTTATTTAAATTTATCAGGCTCGTCTTATTCTATAATTGGAGGGACTGCGTCGACAATTGTTGAAGGAAGAACTTTTACGCGTTATTTTTATATAGAAAATGTTAGTCGCGATTCTTGCGGTATCGGCGATATTTCAGCGAACGCGACAACTTCGTGCGCCGGCGGCGGTAGCAGTGGAGTCGCGGATGACCCTTCAACCCAGAAAATTACCGTAAAAGTTGATTGGGAGGGGAATAGATCTGTTTCAAAAATTCAATATTTATCAAGAAGCCGAAATTTTTCCGCAACTCAAAGTAATTGGTCAAATGGAAGCGGGCAGGAAGGGCCGATTACATCATTAAATAATAGTTTTTCCTCATCAAGCAATATTGATTATTTTTCAATTCCCGGTTCAATAAAAATGCAAAATGTGGCGCCATAAAAATAAAGAGTAATCGCAAATAATGCGAATAAATTAAAAAATGAAAAATTTAATTCGCCGGCTATCGGACAAAATTCAAAATTATAATTCAAAATTCAAAATTTTTATATTTTGCCTTGTTATTTTGTTTTCCACATTTTTATTTTTAAATTTTATTTACGCCGCTACTAATATTGATTCAACTTATCGCTATGGCTGGAATGATTTAATCGGCTGGATTGATTTTTATTCGACAAATAATGTTTATGTATATTTTGACAGGATAGAAGGTTATGCTTCGTCTTCTGTCGGCTCTATTTCTTTTAATTGCAATTCAACTCCGAATGGGAATATATGTTCCGGACCGGCGGGGAATTGGAAGGTTGCGAATAATGGTAGCGGCAATTTAACCGGCTGGGCGTATAATGATAATATTGGCTGGATAAGTTTTAGCTGTTTAAACGAAGGCGTGTGCGCCTTAAACCCTAATTATCAAGTAGTGATAAATAATTCAACTGGCTATTTTTCCGGCTGGGCGTATAATGATAACATTGGCTGGATAAGTTTTAATTGTAATGATTCGGGAGCCGGTGGATGCGGTTCAGATTATAAAGTTAAAACTAATTGGTCTAGCGCGCAAACTGAAGCTAATCTAATTTCTTCAATTTTTGACACCCAATCCATCGGAGGCGCGGCAATAAATACTATAATGTGGCAGGGAAGTCAGCCAAATGGTACGAGCGTAAAATTTCAGATAGCCTCTTCTAATAATTCTAATGGTCCGTGGGATTATAAAGGTCCGGGCGGTTCTAATGTAACATATTATTCTCCATCAGGGCCGGATAGTTCGTCTCAGATAAATTTAGCTTACCATAATAACCACAGATATTTCAGGTATAAAATATTTTTATATTCTAATGCGGCTCAAACAGATGGCCCGCAAGTTAGCGATGTAATTATTAATTGGTCGCCGTAATAAATAATGCAATTTAAAAACTTAATAAGGGAGGCGCGATATGAATAAAAAAAAGATAAGAAAGTTTTGCAGAATCCATTTGAAAATATATATTGACGGCAAATGGATTAACATTTTCAGATATCGGATATTAAGCAACGGGCTTGGGGTGATTTTAATAGAAGAAAAATGCGACGATTGCTACGCATCGCATAAGTAAGAAGAAGTGATTCATTTATATGCCCCGCGCTTGAATTTTTAGCGCGGGGCATTTTTATTTTCCATGGCACTTCTTAAATTTTTTTCCGCTGCCGCAATGGCATGGGTCATTTCTGCCGACTTTATGCGAGCCGTTAGCGGCTGTGGTCTGATTATTAAGATTATTGCCAAGTGTTAAATGGGAATGTTGTTCTTCAAGTTTTTTTATTTCACTATCGGTTAATGGATTTTGGCTGACGGCTAATTTTTCTTTATTTTCTTCCATCCATTTTTCAAAGTTTTCTAATAATTGCTTGAATAAAATATAGCTTTCTTTGCGGTATTCAACTAAGGGGTCATGCTGGCCATAAGCCCTAAGTTTTACTGATTCGCGCAGATATTCCATATGTTCCAAATGGCTCATCCATAAAGTATCAAGGCACATCAATATTTGGGGGTTGGCATTTTCTTCAAGCAGTTTTTGTCTTTTTTCATAAATTGAAGTTCTTTGCTTGTTTAATATATCGTCGTATTCAAGCAGATGTTTTCTGGAATCAAAATTCAGTCCTTCAATTTTTTTTTGGGCTTCATTCACAACTTTGGAAATTAGTCGTGATTCAATCGGTTGGTCTTCCGGTAAATTAAAACTGTTCATCATTTTTCCGATTCTTTCTCCTCCGAAAATTCTTAAAAGATCATCTTCTAAAGATAGAAAAAATCTCGATTCTCCGCTATCTCCTTGCCGTCCGCTTCGGCCGCGCAATTGGTTGTCAATGCGCCGCGCTTCGTGCCTTTCCGTGCCGATGACAAATAATCCGCCGATTTCGCGGACATTAATTGCTTCATTCGGCAACGGCGGATTTCCTCCCAAGATTATATCAACGCCTCGTCCGGCCATATTAGTGGCAACCGTAATCGCTCCGATTTTTCCGGCTTGGGCGATAATCGCTCCTTCGCGTTCATGATTTTTCGCATTTAAAACTTCGTGCGGAATATTTTCTTGCTTCAGCAGGGCAGATAAAAGTTCATTATGTTCGATTGAAGCTGTTCCTATTAAAATAGGCTGGCCAATGGCATGGCGTTTTTTAATCTCTTCAATAATCGCCGAATATTTAGCTTTGAAATTTTTATAAATAAAATCAGATTGATCTTTTCTGATCATCGGCTTATTGGTTGGTATGTTCGCAACTTCTAAATTATAAACTTTATGGAATTCTTCGGCCGATGTTTGGGCGGTGCCGGTCATCCCTGATAATTTTTCATAATGCCGGAAATAATTTTGAATTGTTATTTGGGCGAATGTTTTTGATTCTTGTTTTACAAAAACGCCTTCTTTGGCTTCAATTGCCTGGTGAAGCCCGCCGGAATATCTGCGGCCGTACATTTTTCTGCCGGTAAATTCATCAATAATAATTATCTCATTATTTTCAACAATATAATGTTTATCTTTTTTAAAAGTTTCCTTAGCGCGCAAAGACGCTTCAAGATAATGAACTAATTTGAAATTTTGCGGATCGTAAATATTCTCGATTTTTAGCAGTTTTTCGATTTTATTTATTCCATTTTCAATAATATCGACTGATTTAGCTTTTTCATCGACAAGATAATCTTCATCTTTTTGAAGATAGTTAACCGCTGACGCGAAAGTTTTGTAATATTGCGATGATTCGGCGTCCGGAGCGGAAATAATAAGAGGAGTGCGCGCTTCGTCGATTAAAATACTGTCAACTTCATCAATAATCGCGTAATAAAACGGTCTTCTTTGGACTTGCAAATTTTTATCATAAGCTAAATTATCCCTTAGATAATCAAATCCGAATTCGTGATTCGTGCCGTAAAGAATATCGCATTGGTAAGCTTCTTTGCGGGAAACAGGCCGCAAAAAATCATAAACGATTTTATATCCCCCTAAAATATCGCGCTCTTTGTCTTCTTCAATTTTTACATTCGGATCGTATATAAGAGCGCTGTCATGAGTGATGCAACTAATAGTTAATCCGAGGGCATAATAAATTTGACCCATCCAAACAGTGTCGCGGCGGGCTAAATAATCATTAACTGTTATTATATGAACGCCTTTTCCGGAGAGAGCATTAAGATAAGCCGAAGCAACGGCGGTTAAGGTTTTTCCTTCGCCAGTCGACATTTCCGCGATTTTGCCCTGATGAAGCGCAATGCCGCCGATAAGTTGGACATCGAATTGGCGCTGATTTAAAGTCCTTTTTGCCGCTTCTCGGCACAAAGCAAAGGCTTCTATAAGCGCATCGCCAAGAGTTTTAGTTTTTTCGCCATTAATTTCTTTTTTAAGAGATAAGCTTTTATTTTTTAATTCTTCATCGGTTAATTTTTTAAAATTCGATTCCAAAGCATTAATAGCCGAAATTATCGGTTCAAAATTTTCTTTTCCGAAAAATTTTTTAAAAAAATCAAACAAAATATTATCTTTTATAGTAAAAATAAAATTGTTTCTGAAACCTTAACGGAAGCGCAGCCCAGCTGTAGTTTCGTACGAAACTACAGCTGGGCGTGAGCGGGTTGAAGAAATGATTTTATTTTTACTATTCTGTTTTTTCCGCGCGATGGTCAACGGCAATTTCTTTATATTTAATTATTTCTTGATGAAGCTTGTCTTTAATTTTATCGATTGCGGCATGAATATCAATATCAGAATGTTCAGCTCGTAAGATTTTTTTCGGCATATGCAAATTAGCTTCTGCGTAAAAAATTTCGCCATGGCGGTGATGGTTTGTAATTCTGGCGATTTCCACTTCTATTTTAATTTTCCCTTGATTTTCGAATCTTGTTAAAAAGTGATTTAAAGAACCTATTTTAATTTCAATATATTCTTTAATTGACGGCGTTAAATCCAAATTCTTTGCTTTTATTATAATATTCATATTTATAAATTATATCTTATGTTTTATAAAAAATAAACCCCCGCTTTTAATGCGGGGGAAAAATAATTTATTTTTTTTTCTTTGCTCCTCCTTTTGCTTTTTTCTTTGCTGCCATTTTATTGTTTTAATTTTTTATTTTTATTAAAAATTAAAAAATTATTTTAATTTTAACATATAAAGCTGTGCGACCAACTACAACTTTAAATATTTTTTTAAATTATTTTTTTCTTACTCAATATAAGTATGAATAAAAAAAAAATAAAAACAATATTCAAAGCTGTGGATAACTTCGCTCCGCCTTTGCGCTTTTGGGAAACAGAATAATTTATTGCTATAAA
>JBBTRJ010000008.1:2011-10220 GCA_038065215.1 Patescibacteria group bacterium | reverse complement strand
AATATTTTCTCCGCTAAAACGCTTTTTATTTTATTAGAAAGCACTCCTCTTAACGGCCTGGCGCCGAAAACAGGATCATAGCCAAGCTCGGCGATTTTTTTAACAACATCATCGCTATACGATAAAATAATCCCCTGCGTTTCTTCAAGCGTTTTTGCCAATGATATAAATTGAAATTTTGCGATTTTTTCAATATCCGATTGAGAAAGATTTTTAAAAACAACAATTTCCGAAAAACGATTAAGAAGCTCCGGCCTAAAATATTCAGTAAGTTTTTTCTTTAATTCTTCACTAATCTTTTCAATTTTATCACCCGCTTCAATCCGCTCTTTAATAAAATTTGAATTGGCGTTAGAAGTGGCAATAATTATCGTATTGGTAAAATCAACTGTTCTGCCTAAATTGTCGGTTAATCTAGCGTCATCGAAAACTTGCAAAAAAATATTTAAAATATCGCTATGCGCTTTTTCAAATTCATCAAGAAGAATCAAACTGTGCGGTTTTTGAATAATAGATTCTGTTAATGATCCTGAAATTTTTCCGTCAGGAGATCCGATAAATCTGGCAATACTTTCTTTATTTTGATATTCAGACATATCAAAACGAATCATTGCGTTTTCAGAACCGAATTGGACTTTAGCCAATATTTTTGACAATTCGGTTTTTCCAACGCCAGTCGGCCCGATAAAAAGAAAATTAGCAATCGGCCCGCCTTTGCGCCCCAATCCGCTTCTATATTCCCTTAAAGCCCTGCTCACCGCGGAAACAGCTGGTTCTTGATCAACTAAAAACTGATGAATAATATTTTCCAAATTTAATAATTGCTCCGCCTCTTCTTTTCCGGCAAGATGGATGGGAATATTAATTTTTCTTTCAACAATATCTATTATGTCTCCTGCTTGAAGAAATTTATTTTTTCTTTGGCTGGCAGATGATAAAGCCTCTCTTAATAAATCCTGAGCGCTTGCCGGCAGAAGTTTCTGCTTCAGATATTTATGGGACAAAACTATTGCATTTTTTATAGCGCCAAAACTGATTTTAATATTATATTGCTTTTCCAATATCAAACTATCATAAACTAAAATCTGGATTGCTTCATTTTCAGAAACTTCATCAACGCGGATAACTTCAAAAGCATTCGTAAAATCGCTTAACAGCTCTATGTGTTGTTTGAATTCTTTGGCGTATGTCGCGCCGATAATCGGAAAATCATCGCCATTGACAATCGGCATTAAAATATCAGCCGCGCTCATCGCTCCTTCTCCGAATGGTTTTATTAGATTATGAATATCTGGAATATAAAGAATAATATTGCCGGCGGAAATTATTTCATTGACTATCTTATTAAGCTTGCCTGAAATTTCTGCTGATGAAGATCCCGAAATTAAACTGCTGATTTGAATGCCCACTAATCTTTTATCAAAAATAATGTCCGGCACTTCGTCTTTAATAATGCCATATGCCAAAGCGGAAATAATCGTTTCCTTCCCGCTTCCCGGCTCTCCGATAAGTAAAGCATTTGGTTTTATCGGGCGAGATAAAATATTAATCAATCGATCGTATTCATTTTTATGACCGATTAGAAATCCTGATTCTCCGGCCGCCGCCAGATCGGTAAAATCAATGCTATAGCTATCTAATATCGGAGTAGGCTTAGCTGTCCATGCCCTATTCATAACCCGATGACGGAGTCTTTTTTGGCGTTTGACAAACCCCCCTAAACTCTTGGGCAAACTTTTCCAAAATCCCCTGTTAAATCTGCTGAAAATCATCGCGTACTCCAATTCATTCGGATTTATATTAAATAAATTTAAAATCCTGTTAATGTCTTGATCGTTAATTTTTCCGAGAGCTGAAAACAAATCCGCCGACTCAATAAACTTATTCTTATTATTAATTGCGTCAATAAAAGCTAATTTGGCGAAAGATTCTATTTTACCAGA
This sequence comes from Patescibacteria group bacterium, assembly GCA_038065215.1. GTDB lineage: Bacteria > Patescibacteriota > Minisyncoccia > UBA6257 > UBA9933 > JBBTRJ01. The sequence continues at coordinate 8,277 of JBBTRJ010000008.1, read as the reverse complement.
TAAATTTTCTTTATTCTTGATATTTTTTCCCGATTTATCGGCATTTTTTATTTCCGCATCGATAATATCGTCTATTTTTTTTGCCATTTCATTTACATCAACATCCATTCTTAAAATGGATTCTTTAATGTCGGGAAGCTGAAATAAAAATTTCAAAACATATAAATAAAAATTTCCATTGATCAATAATGTTTTATCATAAGCTCTTTCTAAAACTCCGAAACCAACAGGGGTTAAATAATGAGAAACATTTACAGACCCGGGAATAAAAGATTTTTTTTCTTTTCTTCTTTCCGGCCGCGGCAAATATCTTATCAATCCAATTATTGATCTTTCTGCCTGCCCAAAATGAATCAATCTATCTCCTATAAAAAATAATATTAAAATTCCCAACCAAAATAATTTTTCAACATCGCTTAATAAAAAAATAATAGCTCCGGTTGTCGAAATAATATAAAAAGAATAACAAATAAACCTCGCTAAAATACGGGAAAAATGACTTATTTGAAATCGCTGATCATAAAAATATAATTCTTTAATTTCCATAGACTGTTCGCAAATAATACTATCATCCAAACGCAAAGTTATTTCTTCAACCCGCTCGCGTCCCGCTTTGCGGGACTGCGCTTCCGTTTAGGTTTCAGAAATAACTTTGCGTTTGGATTTTTAACATTTGCCATAAATTCGCGTTGTTAGCGATTACTTAAAAATTTTATAAATAATAAAAAACGGGATTAACAGCCAAACAAGATATAATCCTGCGGCGGCTAAAATAATCAGCGAATAAAATAATCCGCCGATTGCCAGCCGCCAAAATCTGAAAATAAATCCCAAAAGATAACCAAGAATTGTCCTGTCTTGATAAAGCGGTTCAAAAATATGACGCCAAGTGATTTTCAGCGCGAAATAGCGGTCTAATTTTTCTAAAATTGAAACGATAAATTGGCTGTAAACAAAAAAACTTTTTATATACCAATGGCGGATAAATTCTTTAATCCGAAAAATAAAACGATTTAGAAGGTAAGTAATTAACATAGCCATTAAGTTTGCCTCTGCAAACAGGATTTAGCCGCTAATAATAAGCGGTATTGGAAATTTTGTTTCCCCTTTTTCCATAAAAGATTTTATATTTTCGATATCTGTATCAAGAATGCGCATCAGCGCTTCTTTGGTATTAAAAGCATTATGGGGAGTAATCACAACATTTGGCATATCAATCAAAACATGATTAGCTAAAGCGGTTTTTAAATTATGCTCTTCCGGATGCCCATAAAGTAAAAATGCTCTTTCATCTTTGATAATACCCTCTTCTTCCAAAACATCGGCGCCATAACCGCCCAATTGCCCGTTATTTAAAACTTTAACAAGCGCGTCTGTTTCAATAAGTCCGCCGCGTGCGGTATTTATCAATAAAGCGTCTTTTTTCATTTTACCGATATTATCGGCATTTATAAGATGATGAGTGGTTTTATCATAAGGAATATGAAGGCTCACCACATCGGAATTTTCCAAAAGTTCATCAAGTGAAACATATTTAAAGCCGAATTCTTGCGCTAATTTTTCATTGGGATACGCGTCAAAAGCCAAAACATTCATTCCAAACCCTTTAGCGATTTTCATTGAATATCTTCCAATACGGCCAGTGCCGACAATCCCAATCGTCTTGCCGTTCAAATCAAACCCCTGTAATCCTTCAAAAGAGAAATTTTCTGTTTCTTTGATGCGGTCGATTGATTCATAAATTTTTCTTGAAAGAGCCAAAATAAGGCCGAAAGCGAATTCCGCCACAGTATTGTCGCCGTATCCCGGCACATAACCTGTTTTAATATTTTTTTGATTAATCGCTTCTAAATCAATATGGTCAAACCCGGTTGAACGGGTTGTTAAAAGCTTTAAATTCGGCAAAAAATCAACAACTTCCTTTTTAACTTCCGAACCGACAAAAACAGAAACAATGTCAAAATCTTTTTCTGTTGGCAAATTGTCTTTATTTATTTTTTTTTCAGTAAAAAACAACTCAATTTGAGATTTTAAATTTGAGATTTGAGATTTTACATATTCCGCTTCCCATTGTTCAATTTCAAAAAATGCGATTTTCATTATTTACTTATTATTTTTCTTCTTAATTATCTCGTCAATTATACCATATTCTTTGGCTTCGGAAGCGGAAAGATAAAAATCGCGGTCAGTGTCTTTTTCGATTTTGGAAATTGACTGATTTGTGTGCTTTGCAATAATTTGATTAAGCTTATCTTTAATTTTAAGGATTTGCCGGGCGGCAATTTCCACTTCAACCGCCTGACCTTCAACTCCGCCCAAAACTTGGTGAAGTAAAATTTCAGAATTCGGCAAAGCAAAGCGCTTTCCTTTTTTTCCGGCCGTTAAAAGCACAGCTCCCATTGATGCCGCTATGCCGACGCAAATTGTTGAAACATCGGGTTTAATGTGCTGTATTGTGTCATAAATCGCCAGTCCGGCAGTCACCACTCCGCCCGGGCTATTTATATAAAGCGTAATATCTTTTTTAGGATCTTCGTGCTCTAAAAATAAAAGCTGGGCAATAATACTGTTTGCCACTTGATCAACTATCGGTCCGCCAAGAAAAATAATTCTGTCCTTTAATAAGCGCGAATAAATGTCGTACGCGCGCTCCCCATAATTTGTTTTTTCTATAACTGTTGGAACTAAATTCATAAATTTTTATACGCTTTTTGCGTTTTTATTATTTCTTCTTTTGCTTTTTCCGCTCCTTCCCAGCCTAAAATTTCAACTTTTTTATTCTCAAGCTCTTTATAAGATTGGAAAAAATGAGCGATTTCTTTTAAAGAATGTTCGTGAATTATTTCAATATCTTCAATATTTTTTACATTATCAAATCTTGGATTTTTAACTTGCACCGCTAAAATTTTATAATCTTCTTCTCCTCCGTCTATCATTTTCAAAAATCCAATCGGGCGCGCTTCCACTAAACATCCGGGAACAAGAGGATCGCCGCCTAAAACTAAAGCGTCTAACGGATCGCCGTCTTCGCAATGGGTTTCCGGAATAAAACCGTAATCAGCCGGATAGTGCATCGGCGAATATAAAACTCTATCAAGCTTTATTGCTCCGGATTCTTTGTCAAATTCATATTTATTTTGACTGTCTTTTGGAATTTCAATTATAACATTCACGACATCGGGAGATTTTTTTCCAATTGTGAGTTTTGATAAGTCCATAATATATTTTATTCTTTCTTTTTCTCTTTTTCAATTTTTTCTATTGATTCTTCTGTTGACGCTATTTTTTCCGCCGCCTCGGCAATGCCTTCCGCTAAAACTTCATCCGGCTTAGTTAAAGAGCGAACATCTATTTTCCATCCCGTGAGTTTTGCGGCTAAACGCACATTTTGCCCAGCCTTGCCGATTGCCAAACTTAACTGATCATCGGGAACATAAACTTTCGCCTCTCGGCGCTCTGATATTTCAACGCCTTTTGTTTTCGCCGGCGATAATGAAGCCGCGACAAATTTCGCCGGATCTTCAGACCATTCAATAATGTCTATTTTTTCATTGCCAAGCTCGTTAGTAACCGCCATAACTCTTGTCCCTCTTTGGCCAACGCAAGCGCCAACCGGATCAACTCCTTCAATATTTGAAGCAACGGCTATTTTTGATCTATTTCCAGCTTCTCTGGCAATTGCTTTAATCTCAACAGTCCCTTCATGAATTTCCGGAACTTCCAACTCAAAAAGCTTGTTTATAAATTTCGGATGAGATCTTGAAAGAATCAATCCCGGTAATTTTGATTCATCCTGAACCGCTACAAGATAAAATTTTAACCTTTCCCCAACTCTGTAATATTCTCCCGGAATAGTTTCATTAAAAAACATAATGCCAACCGTCCTTCCCAAATCAACAAAAACATTTCCGCGTTCAATTCGCTGGATAAGGCCGCTTACTATTTCGCCTTCTTTTCCCAAATATTCTTTTTTTACGGAATCTCTTTCCGCTTCCCTGATTTTCTGCAAAATCACCTGCTTGGCTGTTTGAGCCGCAATTCTTCCAAAATCTTCATGAACTTCCAATGGAAATTCCATATCTTCTCCCAATTCAACATCTGGTTTTATAATTTTCGCTTCTTCAATTAAAATATGGCGCTCTGGGTTATAAATAGGGATTATTTCTTCTTCCTGCCTATCAATAAGCAGGCCTGTCTTATTAATAGGCAAATCTTCTTTCCTTCCTGATTTTCTACCTGCCGGCAGGCAGATTTCTTCTCCACTCATAACAACCGTTGTTTCATTAACAACAGTTCTAATTTTCCAAAAATCAAGTTTTCCGGATTTTATATTAAGCTTTGCTTTGATGATATCGCCTCTTTTTCCGTATTCTTTTTTATAAGCGGCGGCAATTGACGATTCAACGGCTTCCAAAACAGATTCTTTCGGAATTTTTTTTTCATCAGCAATTTGCTCAATCGTTCTTAATAATATTTTTAAATCCATATTTTTAATAAAAGTCCGCGCTCGGCGGACTTTTAAGGTAAGTTTATTATAAATTAAAGAAAAGACAAAAGTCAATCCCTATTTTTTACTTGCCACTTCTCTATTTTCTTGTGATCCCCCGATAATAAAACTTTCGGCGCTTTGTATTTTTTACCTTTATATTCAAAAACTTCCGGCCGCGTATAAACCGGCAAACCAATACCATATCTTTTTTCTTCCAAAGATTTTTGTTTTCCTAAAACTCCGGGAATTTGGCGCGAGATAGAATCGATTAAAACCATTACCGGAAGCTCACCGCCGGTAAGCACATATGGCCCTATTGATATTTCTTGAATCTTAAATCCTAAATCATAAATCACTTTTTTAATTCGTTCATCAATCCCCTCATAACGGCCGCAGATTAAAATTAAATTATCATTTTTTTTTGCAAAATCCGCCGCCATTTTATTATCAAATTGCTTTCCAGTCGGCGTGAATAAAATTATCTTTATTTTTTTCTTATCCGTAGACTGGCGGATTAATTTTGCATTCTTAATTATTAAAATTGAACTAATTGCTTTTACGATTGGTTCAATTTTGAGCACCATCCCGGGCCCGCCGCCGAAAGGCCGATCATCAACCTTACGATGCTTATCTTTCGTAAAATCCCGCAAATTATGAATTTTAATATTAATCAATTTATTTTTTTGCGCCCGCTTTAAAATAGACTCATTCAAATACGAATCAAAAATTTTCGGAAAAATTGTGATGATATTAAATTTCATTTAAATATTTTAAACTAAAAACCCCGCCTTTAACAGCGGGGTTTTTGAAATTTTAATTAAATATTTCCGATTTCTCCATCAACTGGAGGCCTTATTCCTCTTGTTGATCCTTCCGGCTCGACAATTTTTAAATTAACTCGAGCGTTATTTTTAATACCGACAATTCTCAAAAGCGAACGAATAGACTGGGCTGTTGCGCCGTGCTTTCCAATCACTTGAGCCATATCGGTCGGATGAACTTTTAATGTAATAAGAACCCCCATTTCATCTACCTTCCTTTCAACCTTCACATCATCAGGATGGTCAACAATAGATTTAATAAGAAATTCAAGAAATTGCTGGTCTTTTCCTTCCATATCTTTTTTTATTCATTCATATTTTTTAAATCGACCTTTCTTATTTCGTTTCAGCTGGCTTTTCTTTCTGTTTACTTTCTTCCGCTTTTTTCACAATCTTATGAACCGCTTTTTTAGGTCCATTAATAATTCCTGATTTTACCAATAGATTATAAACCGTATTTGTCGGCTGAGCGCCTGTTTTTAATCTAAAATCCGCCCGCTCTTTGTCAACTTTTATTTCTTTTGAAAATGGATTATACCATCCCAAGTCCTCAACAAATCGTCCGCTCATTTTAGATTTCTTTTCAGCAATAACAATCCGATAGCTCGGCTGGTGTTTTTTTCCTATCCTTTTTAATTTAATAGCTAACATAAATAATAATGATAGTATAATTTAAATTTAGTTTTAATGTCAAGGATAATTATAAAAAAAGGCGCTTGCTCATATTAAATAAACAAGCGCCGAAAATAACTAAAAATAATCTTTTTTATGGAAGAAACCGCCCGGTCATTTCCGCGACTTGGGCGTAATTTCTTTTCAAAATATCGCGCGCTTCATCCGTCATTTCTGAAGCGTCGCGATATATCTGCTTATCCAACATCTGACTCTTGTCGCCCTTTGGCCAAATACGCCAAGAATCATTATCTATGACATCGGCTACTACTATTTGTTTATCA
>JBBTRJ010000008.1:0-1911 GCA_038065215.1 Patescibacteria group bacterium | reverse complement strand
CCGCAGTACTGGTGGCAAATATATCCTTTCCTTCCAATATATCCTTTCTTAACCCGTCGCCGGCCGTTATTGCCTGCTTTGAACGGATTAAAACTTTTTCATCTTCCAGCGGATGCGGAAAAATGATTTTCGTTTTTCCCTCTACCAACATAGCTATCATAAAAACCTCCTATAAATTTATTTAATTTCTGCATAAAATATACCAATTTTTTGCCAAAAAAGTCAAATAAAAAAACCGGCCATGGCGTAGAACGCGCATAGCCGATGATAAAAATTTACTTAAAAACTTTAAATTTTGCTAATTGATCAAAGAGATTATTCATCTCTATGATTAATAACAAATTTTCCATATCCTTTCTTTCGAAAGAATATAAAATTCTTTTTCCCGTATCCTCTTTCTCTACTAAAATATCCACTCTTATTACCTTTTTCACCTAACTCTCCTTTTCATTTTTATTGAATAACAAATTTTTATCTTTCGGCCATGACGAGGATGGAATATTAACCAAATATCCATCTCTTATCTTTTTTTGAACAAATTCAAAAAAATTTTCTCTTCTGCCGCGAAACCATACTTCAGTAACTATTCCCATTTTTTCCAAAACCAAAATATTCATTTTTTTCTTCCTTTTCTATTTATTTTAAAACTAATTTAGAATAACATTGTTTAATAATTAATGCAAGTTCTTTTTATAATTTCCCTTTTTTTATTTCCTCCCTTATTTTTTCCACAAATGAATTGAAAAAATAAAGGTTATGGGAAGTTAAAAGTCTCATTGCGGTTATTTCATTGGCTTTAAAAAGATGGCAGATATAATTTCTTTTGTAATTCTGACAAGTTTGGCAGCCGCATTTTTTATCAAGCGGTTTTTTATCATTTAAAAATAACGATTTCCTTAAATCTAATTTACCGGAACTCGTAAAAGCGATTCCCCTTCTGGCATAATGAGTCGGCACAATGCAATCAAAAGTATCAATTCCGGCTTTGATAATTTTAGGAATATCTTCCAAATAACCGATGCCAAGCAAATGCCGCGGCTTATTTTCTGGCAATTCACTTATAATCCAGCTTATCATTTTTTCCATTATTTTTTTATCATTACCGAATTCTCCGCCAATGCCGAATCCGTCAAAAGGCTGAGCGCCGATAAATTTTGCGCTTTCAATCCGCAAATCTTTATATTTTCCGCCCTGAACAATGCCAAATAATAATTGGCTTGTCATCTCTCCTTTTTTAAATTCTTTTAACGATTCCGCTGCCCAACGATGTGTTTTTTCAAGAGATTTTTTCGTATATTCGTAATCAGCCGTCGGCGGAGTGCATTCGTCAAAAGCGAAAATAATATCCGCGCCCAATGATTTTTGAATTTTAATTGATTCTTTCGGATTCAAAAATAATTTTTTACCGTCAACCGGAGAACGGAACCAAACTCCATTATCAGTGATTTTTAAAAATTTCGGCTGCTGACCTATGCTAACTATTTTTTTATTTGTATTATTCGCATCATTTTTTAAAATTTTCCCAACTCCCAAATCCCTGCCAAAACCCAAACTAAAAACCTGAAAACCGCCAGAATCAGTCATCAACGGCCGATTCCAATTCATAAATTTATGGAGCCCGCCGCTGGATTTTACAATTTTCTCGCCGGGTTTTAAATGAAGATGGAAAGTATTGCAGATTAAAATCTGGCTTTTTGTTTGTTTCACTTCCTCGCTTGTCAAAGTTTTTATCGTCGCTTGAGTTGCCACCGGCACAAAAGCCGGCGTTTCAATTTCACCGTGAGAGGTTTTTAAAATTCCCAGCCGCGCGTTGCTCTTTTTTGATTTTTTTAAAATTTTAAACATTATTTATTATTTACTTTAAATTACGAAATGCCCCGCGCAAGATGCTAAGCCAAACTATTAATACTT
>JBBTRJ010000007.1:0-15156 GCA_038065215.1 Patescibacteria group bacterium | reverse complement strand
TTGGCTTCATTATAGGCGGGAATTATAACCGAAAGATAAGGTTTCATTTTGATTTATAATTTCTTTGAATTACGAAACTCCTATTTTGCAAACAGTAAAGAAAAGATTTTTCTGAAATCTAAACGGAAGCGCAGGATTTGCGAAGCAAATCCGTGAGCGGATTGAAGAAGAATTTTTTCTTTACTGTTTGCAGTTTAGTTTCGTAATTCAAAGATAACTATATATTAAAATATTCATTTTGTTAATATCTCCGTTCTGTTTTCCGTAATCGCTACCGTATGCTCAAAATGGGCTGATAAAGATTTATCTGCCGTTGCCCAGCTTTCGTCAGATTTTTGAATTATATTATCGCTTCCCGAAGACACCATCGGCTCAATTGCCAAAACCATTCCTGCTTTTAATTCTAATCCTTGCCCCTTTTTGCCAAAATTATAAATAATCGGCTCTTCGTGAAGCTTCAATCCTATTCCATGCCCGACTAATCCTTTTACAATTTTAAATCCCGCTTTTTTAACAATTTTATTTATTGTAAAACCAATATCTTCTAAATGATTTCCGACAATGGCAATGTTAATTGCCTCCTCTAAAGCATTTTTTGTTATTCTAATTAAAAGCTCGGCTTCTTTGGAAATATTGCCAATTCCGATTGTTATCGCGGAATCAGAATAAAATCCTTGATATTTTACCCCGCAATCAATTTTCAAAATATCGCCGTTTTTTAATTTATAATCGCCGGGAAATCCATGAACTATTACATCATTAATTGAAGCGCAAATTGTGGCGCCATATGGTTTTTGAGCTCCATCCGGCTTATAGCCAAGAAAAGCCGGTTCAGCTCCGGCTTCTTTAATCAATTTGAAAGCTAATCCGTCTAAATATTTCAAACTTGCGCCGATTTTCGCTTCTTGCATAATTATATTTAAAACTTCCGCCAATATTTTTCCGGATTCGGCTATTTTACTAATTTCCCCTTTGGAATAAATTTTAACCATTATTTATTTTTTAATAAAACTTCTAATTTTTTCGTGGATTTTATAAGGCATCGGACTGCCGTCAATTTCAATAACTTTATATTTTCGTTTTTTAAGCTCATTAACAATAGGCGCTGTCCTTTCGCTATATTCTTTCAATCTGGTAATAATAACTTTTTTATTATCATCAAACCTATGCTTAAATTTGCCGCCGCAAAACGGACATTGAGATATATCTGTATTTTTACATTTTGGCAAAATTATAGACATATCAAGAATCGGCGTCCCGCAAACCGAACAAATTAAACGATGAGTATTTCTTTTAATAGTCTGATTTTCAGAAACATTAATCTTAAAAACATAAATATTTTTTTTACTATACATTTTCTCCAATATTTCCATCAAGCCGATATTTTTATCGCCTGCCTGTCCGGCAGGCAAGTTGCCAAGCGCCTCGAATATTGTTCTTGGAGATCCGCTCAAAACAACGCCTTTATGCAATAATCCGGCAATTTCTTTAACTTTGCCGGAAACAATTTTTAATACCCACGAAGGAGTGTTTAATTTACCGGCTTCATTGAGTTTTTTTTCTTTTTGAATGATCTTATTATTTTTATTTTTCGGATTGTAAAGCAATTCGCGAAGATATTTCCCGGAATCAAAATGAATTAAGTCAAATTTTTCAGCCAAAAGCTGGGCTTGAGTTCCCTTACCAGCGCCCGGAGGACCGTAGATGATGATAGCAATCATAAATAGCTGGAAAGCTTAAAAGCTGATAAACTGATAAGTACTTTTAAGATTATCAGTTTGTCCGGCTTATCAGCTTATTATATTCCTTCGTATTCCCTCATCGTCAATTGCGAATTTATTTGCTTCATTGTTTCTAAAGCAACAGAAACAATAATTAAAAGCGCTGTACCGCCGATAGTCAAAAATACAACCCCCGTAACCATCTGAGTAATATTCGGCAAAATCGCGATAAGTCCCAAAAAAATCGCGCCGCTTAGAGTAAGCCGATTTATGATTTTAGATAAAATTGAAGCTGTCGGATCTCCCGGCCTGATTCCCGGAATAAAACCGCCGGCGCGCTGAAGATTTTTCGAAATTTCTTTCGGATCAAAAGTAACCGCCGTATAAAAATAAGTGAAAAGCACGACTAAAACAAAATAAAATAAACTGTAAATATATTGATTATTGAAAATTCCGCTCACTAATTCATTAAGTTTTAATGAAATATCGGATGAAATTACTGAAGAAATTTGAACGATAAACTGCGGAAAGAACATAATTGAGATAGCAAAAATAATCGGAATAACGCCGGCCTGATTCACTTTTAATGGCAAATAACTTGATGCTCCGCCATACATTTTAGTTCCCCTCACTTGCTTGGCGTAAGAAATAGGTATTTTTCTTTCTCCTTCTTGAATAAATACCACGCCGGCAATAACAGCGATGCCAACCAAAGCAAAAATAGCGTAACTCATAATCATTGACGGATCATAAGAAATAATCGCATTCTGAATAATCGACGGCAATCCTCCGACAATACCGGCAAAAATTATCAAAGAAATTCCATTGCCGATTTTTTGTTCGCTGATCAGCTCTCCAATCCATACCAAAATCATTGATCCGGCGATTATTAAAATAATATTTTTAAAAGTATCAAACGGACCGATCAAGGGAAGAACATTTTTTGAAGCTAAAAGATTTAAAAATCCATACGCCTGCAATCCCGCCAAAGGAACTGTTAAATATTTTGAATAGCGGTTGAATTTTGCCCGACCAGCTTCCCCTTCCTCATAATACATCTCCTTGAATTTCGGAAAAATCATCGTTAAGAGCTGCATAATAATTGTTGCCGTAATATAAGGAGCAACTCCCAGCATAATAATCGATAAGTTTTTTAATCCCCCTCCGGAAAATATGCTTAAAAAACCGAATAATTGATTTGAGGATAGAAAATCTCTCAATCTAATAATATCAACTCCGGAAATCGGTATGACGGATAAAGCGCTAAAGCAAGCCAATAAAAAGGCTGTTTTTAAAATCTTGCTTCTCAAGTCTTCAATTTTGAAAATTTGGAGGAATTTATTCATAAAATTTTTCCGCCGGCGGCTTCAATTTTCTTTTTAACGCTTTCTGAAACTTTTATTCCTTCAATTTGAAATCCTTTTTTTACTTCGCTATTGCCTAAAATTTTAATATTATTATCTGCTTTTCTTATAAAACCGGCATCAATCAAAACTTTTTTATTAATTAAATTACCTTCAATTTTTTTCTCCAAATCAGCAATATCTACAATAACCGGTTTTGCTATTAAAGATTTATTCCTAAAACCGCGAAGTTTCGGCAAGCGCTGGATCAAATCTCTCTCTGCCGGCCTGATGCGATGGCCGGAACGCGATTTTTGCCCCTTTTGCCCTCTTCCGGAAGTGGTTCCTCTTTTTCCTCCGCGAGCGATTCTTTTCTTTTCCCTATTTTTATTATTTGGTTTTAACTCGTGTAATTGCATTTTTAATTTATAAAATTAAAAGTTATAAAATTATAAAGTGTTTTAATCCACAGCTTTATAAACTTTATAAACTTTTAACTCTTTGACTTTTTAAATTTCTTCAACGCTTCTACTGTTGCCATGGCATTAGTTAATTTATTTTTAGTTCCTCCCAAGCATTTAGATGTAGCATCTTTAATTCCAACCAAAAGAAGCACTGTTCTAATCGCGCCTCCGGCTTTTAAACCATGCCCTTCTTTAGCCGGCTTAATTAATACCCTGGCAGCGCTGAATTTCGCGTCAACTTCATGGGGAATAGTTTGATTTTTTAGTTTAATAATAATTAAATTCTTTTTAGCGTTTGTTTTTGCCTTATCAACCGCTTGTGCCACATCAATACCCTTGCCAACTCCTATGCCAATGCTTCCTTTTTCATTTCCAATCGCGACAGTGGCGCGAAATTTAAAACGCTTTCCTCCGGCCATAACTCTGGCAACGCGGCGCATATCTAAAACTTTTTCCTTAAATTCAGAAATTTTTTTCGCCTCTCTTTCCCTTTTTTCAATTTTTCTCATTGGTTGATCCATATTAAATTAAAATTCTAATCCGTTTTTTCTGGCTGATTCCGCAATTGCTTTAACTCGACCGTGATATTTATAACCTCCCCTGTCAAAAATAATCGTTTTTATTCCTTTTTCAATCGCTTTTTTGGCAATCAATTCTCCCAACATCATTGGCAATTCCTGCCTGCCGGCAGGCAGGCTTTTTTCATCAATCAATTCTTTGGTCGAAGCGCTGGCTATAGTTTTGCCGATTTCATCATCAATCAATTGAGCATAAATAAATCTATTGCTTACAAAAACAGAAAATCGCGGTCTTTGGCCTGTGCCGAAAAGCTTTGCTCTTACTCTGATTTTTTTTCTTAATTTTATTTTATTTAAAATTTTATCTCTTTTCATAAGTTTATATTATTTAGCCGCTCCGGCAGCCTTTTTCCCTTCTTTTCTTCTAATAAATTCTCCCTTATATTTAATTCCTTTTCCTTTATATGGTTCCGGTTTTTTCATCGCCCTGATTTTCGCCGCCATTTCTCCAACAGACATTTTATCAGCTCCGGAAATTTTAATTGAATTCTTTTCCACTGAAATTTTAACGCCTTCCAATGGAAGCATCTTTACTGGATGAGACAATCCGATATTTAAAATTAAATTATTGCCTTCAATTGAAGCGCGATAACCGACACCCTCAATTTCCAATATTTTAAAAAAATCTTCGTTAACGCCGAGAACCGCATTATTAATTAAAGATCTCATCGTTCCCCAATTTGCTCTTGCCTGCCTGATATCATTTTCCGGAAAAATATTAATTACGCCGTCTTTTAATTCTACTTTAATATAAGGCAAGATTTTCACCGCCAATTCCCCATTTTTTCCTTTCAATTTCAAAAAATTGCCCTCGATTTTGGCTTCTGTTCCTTGTGAAATTATTATTGGTTTTTTTCCTATTTTGCTCATAATATAATTATTACCATATTTCAAATAATGCTTCTCCTCCGACTTTCATTTTTCTGGCATCTTTGCCGTTCATTATTCCGCTTGGCGTTGAAATAACCATTAATCCATATCCGCGCTTTACCAATTTAATTTCTTTATATCCCATATAAATATGACGAGACGGCTTGCTTATCAATTTAATTTCATTAATTGCCCCGGCATTATTTTCATATTTTAATTTAATATCTAAAATGCGCTTTATTCCCTGTCCCTTTTTTTCAAAACCATCTATATATCCGCCTGAAGATAAAATTTTAAGTATGCTCTCATTTATCTTAGAATAATTAACTTTTACATTTTCTTTCTTCACAGCTTGAGCATTTTTAATTTTTGTAAGCATTTCTATAAACATAATAATATTTTACCAGCTGGCTTTTTTAATTCCCGGAATTTCTCCAACGCTTGCCAATTCCCTGAAACAAATCCTGCAAATTCCAAAATCTCTTATATAACCGCGTTTTCGTCCGCATCTAAAACAACGGCGGACAATCCGAGTGGAAAATTTTGGTTGTTTTTTTGCTCTTGCGATTACTGATGTTTTTGCCATAATTATTTCTATCGTTTAAATGGTATTCCTAATAATTTATATAATTCAATCGCCTCTTCCCTTGTTTTAGCATTACTTACAATACTTACCTCAACACCAAAGTCAACCTTTAATGTTTCGAAATTTATTTCCGGGAAAACCACATGTTCTTTAATTCCGATAGTTAAATTGCCATTCCTATCGACATTTTTAATATCAATACCCCTAAAATCTTTGACGCGCGGAAATACGATATTAATCATTTTTTCAAAAAAATCTTTCATTTTATTGCGGCGCAAAGTAACTTTTAGCCCGACAGTCTGCCCTTCCCTTACTTTAAATCCGGCAATTGATTTTTTTGCTGAAGTGGTAGCCGGTTTTTGGCCGGTTATCAATGAAATATCGCTGATTATTTCCGGCAATATTTTGTCAAAATTCGATTGTTGGCTCAATCTTCCAACTCCAACGCTCAAAACAACTTTTTGCAATCTAGGAACCGCTAAGCTGTTTTTATAGCCGAATTTTTCTTTCATTTTTGAGATAATTTCTTCTTTATATTTTTTAGCTATTGCTGTTGTCATAAATTAAATTTTTGCTTTGCATTTTTTGCAATATCTGATTTTATTTTCATCTTCAAAACGAAAACCAACTCTCGCGGAACTTCCGCAAGACTGACACATTATCATAATATTTGAAACATCAATCGGTCTTGGCATCGATATTATCTGCCCTTTTTCTCCTTGTTTTTTCGGCTTTATATTTTTTTTATATAAATTCAATCCTTCAATTAAAACTTTATTCTCTTTTAAAAGAATATTTAAAATCTTTCCTGTTTTCCCCTTATCTTTCCCAGTCATTATTTTTACTATGTCATTTTTTTTGATTTTCATACTATTTCTTCTGCCATTGTTACTATTTTTTCAAAACCTTTTTCTTTTAATTCTCTTGGTATTGGACCAAAAATTCTGGTTGATTTCGGTTCGCGCTTATCATCGATCAAAACCGCGGCATTATCTCCAAATCTGATATATGATCCGTCATTTCTACGCATCACTTGGCGTTGTCTGACAACTACCGCTTTTATAATATCTTTTTTCTTGATAGTTTTCCTTGGCTCAGCTATTTGCACGGAAGCGACAATAACATCTCCGATTTCAGCATATCGGCGTTTTGTTCCGCCTAAAACTCTAAAACAGCGGATAACTCTTGCCCCGCTATTATCAGCTACTTTTAATATTGAACGTTCTTTAATCATATTTTTTAATTATTTTCCATCTTTTATCTTTGCTCATCGGCCTTATTTCTTGCATTATTACTTTATCTCCAGTCTTATATTCATTATTTTCATCATGAGCCTTATATTTTTTCGTTACTTTATAATATTTTTTATATTTTGGGTGCTGTTTAAGGCGCGTTATTTCAACAACGCGAGTTTTCATCATTTTATCAGATACAATTATTCCTTTTAATATTCTCATATTGATTTATTCATTATCGTTAATATTCTTGCAATTGTTTTTTTAATTTCTTTGATTACTTTAATATTTTTTACTTTTCCTTGAGTTAAATCAAATTTCATTTTTCTCAAATTTTCATAAGCATCAATAAGCTTCTTTTGAAGTTCCGGCAATGGATTATTTTTTAATTTTTCTAAATCTTTTTTTTTCATAGATTTATTGCTTTTCAACTATTCTTGTTTTAACGGGTAATTTATGGCCAGCTCTTCTCAATGCCTCTTTAGCAATCGCTCCGTCAATGCCATCAACTTCAAACAAAATTCTTCCCGGTTTCACCGGAAAAACATAATGGTCAACAGATCCTTTTCCTCCTCCCATTGTTACTTCCGGCGGTCTTTTAGTAATCGGTTTGTCTGGAAAAATTCTAATCCACATTTTTCCTCCTCTTTTTGTAAAATTAGCTATAGCTTTTCTAGCGGCTTCAATTTGCCTTGAATTAATCCAAGCGCTTTCCAATGATTGCAATCCATAATTTCCAAAATCTAAAAATATTCCCCTGGACTCAATTTTTCTATTTATTGATCTTCCTTTCTGCCATTTTCGATGTTTTACTTTTTTTGGCAATAACATATTTAAAAATTATTTTTTTCTTGAGTTGTTTCTGTTCTAAAAACCTCTCCTTTATTTATCCAAACCTTCACGCCAATTGTTCCATAAGTTGTAAAAGCAGTTCCTTGACCGTAGTCAATATTAGCTCTTAAAGTTTGTAATGGCAATCTTCCCCTCTGTAATGATTCGGTTCTGGCTATTTCCGCTCCGTCCAAACGACCGGAAGTTCTTATTTTCGCCCCTTTGACATCTTTATTCTGCAATACTTGCTCAAGATATTTTTTCATTGTTCTGCGAAAAGGCATTCTCTTTTCAAGATCCAAAGCGATATTTTGAGCAGTGACAGCAGCGGAAACTTCCGATCTTTTCAATTCTTCGATATTTAAGCTTAAAAATGGCTTATCTTTAATGCCCTGATTTTTTCTTAATTTTTGAATTGCTGATTCCAAATTCTTTGTCAAATCTTCCACCCCCTTTCCGCCCCTTCCGATAATCAATCCCGGCTTGCTGGCTCTGATTAAAATTTTGCATTTATTACCGGCTCTTTCAATATCAATCCTGTCAATGCCGGCAGCTCCGATTTTCTTTCTGATAATATTCCTGATTAAAACATCCTCTTCTAACAAGAATTTAAAATTTTCTTTTTTAGGAAACCAGCAAGAACTCCAATTCTTGATTATTCCTATTCTTAATGAAATTGGATTAATTTTTTGCGCCATATTTTTATATTGCTTTTCTTCTAAATATTTTTCTTACGATTCCCGGCTCTTCTTTTACCGGTTTTACATTTTTAATTTCTTCTCCTTTTTGTTTTTCTTTATGCTCAATATGTTCCGCTTTTGCTTTCATTATCTTTGCCGCTTCGCTTTTCTTAATTTTTTCCGGCTTAACAATATTAAATCTTGAACCTTTCGTTTTTTCAGATTCTCCCAATACCAGCACAATATGGCTAGTTTTTTTCTGAATCATTGCCGCTCTTCCTTGAGCTCTTGGCATAAATCTTTTAGAAACAGGCCCTTGATTGACTCTGATTTCTTTAATAAAAAGCTTGTCTGTTTTCATTTCTTTCTGTTTACTATTAGAAATAGCCGATCTTAAAAGTTTTAACAACGGCTCGCTTGATCTTCTTGGATGCATTAAAAGCTGAGCCTCTGCTTCATTTACCGAAAGGCCCTTAATCATATTAGCAACTGAACGCGCCTTCCTGGGGGCGATTCTCAAATAATTTAATTGTGCAGTTTGGGTTTTCATTTTAATTAATTTATAAAATTTGTAAAATTCATAAAAAATTTAACTTTATAATTTCTATTTCTTTACGGTTTCTGTAGCCTTCTTTTCCAATTCTTTTTGCATTTTTCCTCCATGCCTTATAAATTTTCTTGTAAGAGAAAATTCTCCGAGTCTGTGCCCGATCATTTCTTCTGTAATCCTCACTGAAACAAAATCTTTTCCATTATGAACGCCGAAAATAAAACCAACCATTTCAGGAGAAATTTCCGAATCTCTAGACCATGTCTTAATTACCGTTTTTCCATCCGGCTTTATATTTAATATTTTTTTTAATAATCTTTGGTCAACATAAGGACCTTTTTTAGATGATCTGCTCATAGTTTTTATTTTCTTCTTTTAACAATCATTTTATTTGACCATTTCTTTCTATCCCTAGTTTTTCTTCCTCCGGTAACCTTGCCCCATTTGGTTTTCGGCTTTCTTGTTCCGCGAGGCTGGCTTCCTTCTCCTCCTCCATAAGGATGATCACATGGATTCATCGCTTTTCCTCTTACCGTCGGCCTGATTCCCATTCCTCTTGATTTTCCAGCTTTTCCAAAATTAACCAAATTCCAATCAGCATTTGAAACCTGCCCTAAAGAAGCAAAATTTTCCCATTTTACTTTTCTAATCTCTTTTGAAGAAAGTTTTAAATTGGTCCAGCCGTCTTCTTGGGCTAAAATCTGAACATTCGAACCGGCTGATCTTGCTAATTGGCCTCCCCTTCCTTTATTTAATTCTATATTATAAACAAAATAGCCAACCGGAATATTTTTAAGCATTAAACGATTACCTTCTTTCAAGGGAGCATTTTCTGAAGAGATAACATCATCTCCCACTTTCATATTTTTATGGGCTAAAATATAATTTCTTTCCCCGTCGCGATAAATAATCCTGGCAATAAACGCCGTTCTATAAGGATCGTATTCCAATGTTTCAACTTTTGCCGGAACATCGATTTTATTTTGTTTAAAATCAACGATTCTATAAAGTTTTTTATTCCCTCCTCCCTGATGGCGCATAGTAATCTTTCCTTGATTGTTTCTTCCGGAATTGCTTGGCAATCTTTTTAATAAATATTTAAACGGTTCAACCGCGCTTAAACCGCCGTAATTAACGGTCGTCATTTGTCTTCTTGATGGAGTTGTCGGATTATAGTGTTTCATAAAACTTTTCAGCTTTTTTATGTGGGCATTACCTCAATTTTATTTCCTTTTTCAAGAGTAATAACCGCTTTTTTATATCCGGGAATTTTTCCGGTATTTCTTCCCAATCTCTTTATTTTTCCCCGCTTATTTAAAATATTTACCGAAGAAACTTTAACACCATACATTGATTCAATCGCTTTTGCAACTTCGGGCTTATTCATTTGTTTATCAACAATAAAAACATATTTATTTAACTCAATTAAGCGTCCGGCTTTTTCCGTTATCCAGGCTTTTTTGATTAAAAATGTTTTACTTTGCGGTTTTATAAGATTTCCCATAAAATTTATTTATTATAATGCTTTTCAATTTCATTAATTGCTTGTTTTTCAACCACAATATTTTTATATTTCAACAAATCATAAATATTTAATGATTGAGAACTGATGGCTCCGGCGCTTTTAATATTAGAAATTGATTTATTTATAAATTTATTTTCTAAAGACGCTATTAAAAGAACGCTTGGTTTTTCAAAAAATACTTTCAAAAATTTAACCATTGATTTTGTCTTTTTTCCGCCATCTTCTTTCATATCAAAGCTATCAATAACTTTTAATTCATTATCTTTTAATCTTCTGGAAAGAACGCTAAATATCGCCAATTGTTTCATTCTCTTATTTATTTTTCTGGCAAATATTTTTTCTTTTACCGGACCAAAAGTAACGCCTCCTCCGGGCCACAATGGCGAACGAATTGAACCATGCCTTGCGCGACCGGTCCCTTTCTGTTTCCACGGCTTCTTGCCTCCGCCTCTTACTTCTCCTCTTCCCTTAGTATGAGCTAAAATTTCTCGGCGATTAGCCATTTGGACATTAAGAGCTTGATGCGCCAAATCAGCGCTCCATTTAACGCCAAAAATCTTATCCGATAAATCCATCATTTCTATTTTCTCATTTTTTTTATTAAAAACATCAACTTTCATAATTATTTTTTAATTTCTAATAATGTTCCCCTCATTCCCGGAACAGCGCCCTTAATCATTAAAATATTATTTTCTTTATCAATACCGGCAATTTCCAAATTTTTAATTGTTATTCTTTCAGTTCCCATATGACCAGCCATCCTTCTTCCCTTCATAACTCTTTGCGGAGCAGTTGCGCCGATAGAACCGGGCGCGCGCTGACGATTTTTCTGGCCATGAGTTTTCGGACCGCCGCTAAAACCATGCCTTTTTACAACACCCTGAAATCCGCGGCCCTTGTTTAATCCGCTCACCGCCACCTTATCTCCTTCATTAAATTGGTTAACTTCCAATGCGTCGCCAACTTTATAATTTCCCATCGAATCAACTCTAAATTCTTTCAAATGCCTGAAATTCCCCAGCTCTTTTAAAATTCCCTTCATCGGCTTATTTAATTTCTTTTTTGTATTATCAAAACCAATCTGAACCGCCGTATAGCCGTTTTTTTCTTTTTCTTTTATGCAAATTACAATATTTGGAGTTGCTTTAACCAAGGTTACCGGAATAACCTTATCATTTTTCCAAATTTGGGACATTTTAAATTTTTTTCCTAAAATAAACGGCATACTTTTTAAAAATTAAAACAGCCAGATTAGCCGACTGTTTTAAAACAAGCTCAATCCATCAAAAAATTTCTATTTGAAACATCTATTTAATTAGTATTAAAGATAGCAAATTCAAAAAATTTGTCAATAATTAGATTTATTTTTCAAGTTCTTGGTTAATTAAATTTTGCCTCCAAATTCTAAAAGCTTCATTTTTCAATTCATCGCCGGCGACAAATAACCCTTTATTTTTCAAATCTTCGGCAATTTTGCTGATTTCATCAATATCCATTCCTTCTTTTTTGATTTTCCCATCTATTTCTTCTTCAATAGATTCTATCAATTCCTTATTTGTTATTTCACTATTATTAATATTTTCTTTACTCATATATTTTATTTTACCAAAAAATAGAAAATTAACAATGGTTTATATTATAATACTAATTAATAAATTCTAATTATTCTAAAATGAGATTATCCCAATTCAATTATAATCTTCCTCAAAATTTAATAGCCCAAAAACCGACCGCAAAAAGAGACCGATGCCAGCTTTTAGTTACGTATAAAGACAGCGATAAAATTGAACATTTAAAATTTTTTGAAATTGAAAAATTCCTAAAAAAAGGAGATGTGATTATTTTAAACGACTCTAAAGTCATCCCCGCCCGCCTTTATGGAAAAAAATCAACTGGCGGACAAATAGAGATGTTGCTTATAAAAAAAATAAACTCAAACAGCTGGGAAATTTTATTAAAAAATTTTAAGCAAAATGAAATCAATAAAAAAATTATTATTAATAATGATTTTTTCGCTTTGCCGATAAAACATATTGAAAACGGGCTATGACTTATAAAATTCAATGTGATTCAAAATCAACAAATATTAATATAATTATAAACTAAAAACACCCTTCAAAATATCTCAAATTTAATCCGCCTTTATTTGATATACTTTATATAATGCATCTTCATCATTATCATAATAATCAAGCACGAGCGCTTCTTCAATTAGTTTCACCCCCATTTGTTCCAATTCTTCGCGATGACGCTCTAATAATCTTTGAGATTCTTCTCGCAAGTGCATATCTAATAAAATTGGCTTATTTTCTTTTCTAGATTTTTCTTTAAGTTTATTAATTAAACCTTTAAACATCTCCCAGCCAATACCTTGACCTTGCGCTTCCGGCAAAACAGCGATATCTTCCAAATATATACTCTTATCGCCTTCATCGGTTTCATCTTCCATTGCCGCGATATAGCCGATGATTTCTTCGTTTCCGCCCGCTCTTTTGCCGGTCATAATAATGGAATACTCCAATCCGTTGCCTTGCTTAATGTCTTCTATCATTGCTTGTCCGGAAATCAAATCCGTGCCGGCATATATCTTCCTCTCAAGCTGTTTGATTGTGGCGAAATCTTTTTCCGTGAGATTATTGATATTGGTATCTTTGAATTCTTCTTTGGGAACTATTATTTTTTTCTTCGGCAATTTTTCTTTTGTCGGTTGTTCTTCTTTCCAGAGCAATTTAACGCTTTTATCTTCAGCTTCCAGAAAATACCCGTCATCTCTGTTATAACCGCCTATTTTTTCGTATTTACTGTCAGTTTCTTTCATTTTTGCCAATTCACCGGCAGTCGGCAGATCATTATTTGCCTTTCCCAAAACAATCTTTTTCGCGCCAATAGCTTTGGCGTAATCCTTTAAATAATCAAAAAGTTCTTTGGTTAATTGTTCAGAATAATTAGCGCTATACATTGTGTTTGATTCAATATTATCAACCACTAAAACCGGCTCGTTATTTTCACTCGCGCCCAGCCAACACCAGGCCGCAGTCACCGGCTCGTTTTTAACTTCGTCCCAGATATTGACGATTTGAACGCCTAAATCCGTGTTGTAGTCGGCAATGGTTGATTCCGCGCCCATATGTTCGCTGTCTATGCAAATACAGCAAGGCGAATAATTACCTTGATACAAATCAATGTCCGGATTTCTCGCCCAGACAAAAATGCTCATCGGCTGGCTTTCCATTCTCTCTTTTTGTTTATCATTCCTTTCGGAAAACAAATTAGTCAATGTGCTTCGATCGGCGTTATAATGGTCAAACTGTTCAGCTAATTTAAGTTCTATTTCCTGAATAAGCGCTTTTGCCCTGTCCTCGCTCAAACAAGGCGCAATCAAATCCGATAAATTATTCCGAAAATCCTCAATCCTCCGCTCCAATATGCCGAATTTGTTTCGCAATTCTTCTTTGGCTTTGTTGATTTTTTCTTTCAATTCTTGAATCATTCTGCCGGAAGGAAGCTTGCCTGATATCTTTTCCGTCAAATCATCTTCTGCTCGCATCAGCTTTTTCTGCGTTCCAAATACGTCGTTTTTGAGCTGTTGGAATGCCGATATGTCACCCAATAACTTATCCCAAAGAGCGACTGTTTTGATATTCTCAGTTTTCTTTTTTAATCCTTCAATGCCTTTTTCTATGCCCTGGGCCTTTCGGTCATTTCCTTCCGCTTGAGCTTTTTCTAATTCCGTTTGCATTTGGGCGATTTTTTCTTCTATTTCTTTCGCGTCTTCCAATGGAATTTTGAACTCGGATAATTCCGGACGATATTCTTTTAATGTTTCTTTTAGTGTGTGGGCATAGCTGTCCAATGTTTCTTTAATCCTGTTGATTGGCGCGGACAATGTTTCTGAAAATGCCAGATGGCTTTCGCCGGATACCAAATTAAAATAACTTGTTTCAGAGTAATTCAGCCATTCATTGGCATCAATGCCGCTTTTTTCCAAAGCGTCCAAAATCTCCGGATTATTTTTATATTCCTTTAATTTCTCCTGCATCAATCGGCGGAATTCCAATGATTCCGGATCAATATCCGGATTATTTGTCATAATTTCTTTTTTCGCGTCAAAAAGCGTCTGAATGTTCTCTTTTGATAATTCGTCAAATTGCAGATATTTAATCAGCAGTTTGGAGCCGAAACGGGGATTTTCTGAAACCGCGTCAAGTAAAAACGGATTTTCCTGGATTTCTTGCAAAAATTGTTCTTGATTGTCTTGAAATCCACAGAGAGTTATTACAATATCTGTTGATTTTAACGCTTGGCTATAAAATTCCGGGGAAATGACTTGAGTTTTTTCCAATAAATTATTTAATTTTGGAATTTGTTCAATAATTTCTTGGGAGGAAATATTGATAGAAAATGTTTTTATGAGCTCAAGGGCATCGTCAATACCTCCTTCAGATAAGCAATTGATCAATCCTTTTTTGGCGGCTTGCTGGATAAATTCCTCTGGTAAATTGAATGTATCTATGATTCTGAGGGCGTAGTCAATAGATCCATTAGATAAGCAATTAATCAATACTTTTTTGGCGAGCTGCTGGACTTCCAGAGATTGGACAACTTCCTGAGGTAAGGAGAATTTAGATATGATGTTGAGGGCGTCGTCAATAGTTCCATTAGAATTAGATAAGCAATAGATCAATCCTTCTTTGGCGGCTTGCTGGACTTCCGGAGATTGGACAACTTCCTGAGGCAAGGAGAATTTATCTATGATTCTAAGGGCATAGTTAA
>JBBTRJ010000006.1:0-3208 GCA_038065215.1 Patescibacteria group bacterium | reverse complement strand
TGCGCTTCCGTTTAGATTTCAGAAAAATCTTTTCTTTACTGTTTGTAAAACAGGAGCTTTGTAATTTAAAGTATTTTAAATATAATTTTATATAGGGGCTTGAAATTAAAAAAATTATGGGGGATAATCTAAAGCGCGTTTTAAAAAAGTATTCAATTAACTATGTTCAAAAAAACAAAAATTGTCGCCACTATCGGGCCGGCGACGGAAAATAAAGAAATAATGGAAAAAATGGCGCTTGCTGGAATGAATGTTGTTCGTTTGAATTTTTCGCATGATGTTCACGAAGCGCATCAGCGCCGCGTAGACCACGCTCGTTTTGTTTCGAAAAAAATTGGTAAACCGATTGCAATTTTGCAAGACCTCAGCGGGCCGAAAATCAGAATAGGGGATTTTAACAATGGCAGCATTATATTAAAAAATGGGCAAACTTTTATCATTACCACTGAGAATTGTGTTGGAGATGAAAAAAAAGTTTCAATAAATTATAAAAATTTACATAAAGAAATAGAAAAAGGCGCTACTATATTATTAAATGACGGGAAAAATGAATTAAGGGTGGAAAAAATTGTCGGTAATGATATTTATTGTAAAGTTATGGTTGGCGGAGAAATTAAAGGCAGAAGGGGAGTAAATTTTCCGGGAAGCTATTTGAAAATAAGCTCTCTTACCGCAAAAGATAAAGAAGATTTAAAATTTGGTATTGAAAATAATGTTGAATATATAGCAATTTCTTTTGTAAGGACTTCGGATGATGTTTTGGAATTGAAAAATATTTTACAAAAAGCGAAAGCTGATAAAATTAAAATAATCGCCAAAATCGAGACTCAGGAAGCGATAGAAAATCTTGATGCTATTTTAGAAGTTTCTGATGGATTAATGGTTGCGCGTGGAGATTTGGCGGTTGAAGTTGGAACGGAACAAGTGCCGATTTTACAAAAATTAATTATTCAAAAATGCAATGATATCGGTAAGCCGGTAATCACTGCAACACAAATGTTGGAATCTATGATTGAAAATCCGGTGCCAACCAGAGCGGAAGTTAATGACATTGCCAATGCTATTTTGGACGGCACGGACGCGATAATGCTTTCAGAGGAAACAACTCTTGGAAAATTTCCTGTAAAAGTTATAGAAGTGATGGCTCGCGTGGCGAAACATACGGAAGAAAATTTTGATTACGAAGAGATTTTGAAGCATAAACATTTAACTCAAAAAGTTGTTACTGATTCAGTAAGTTATGCGGTCGTTAATACGGCGCATAGCGTTGACGCCAAAGTTATTTTAGCTTTAACTGAATTTGGGCTTACGCCAAGAATGATTTCAAGATATAAGCCAAA
The DNA here is from genome assembly GCA_038065215.1 of Patescibacteria group bacterium. Taxonomy (GTDB): domain Bacteria; phylum Patescibacteriota; class Minisyncoccia; order UBA6257; family UBA9933; genus JBBTRJ01. The sequence goes on along the minus strand of JBBTRJ010000006.1, from coordinate 1,868 downwards.
ACAGCCGATTTTAGTTTTAACTCCAAATATAAAAACTTGCAATCAGCTTGCATTGAATTTTGGATGTTATTCTAAAATTATTAAGGGATTTAAAAATGTGGAGAATATGATTGAATCTGCTAAAAAAATCGTCGTTGAAAATAAAATGGCGAAGAAAGGAGATAAAATAGTTATTTCAGCCGGCATTCCATTTGGCAAATCAGGAGCGACAAATCTTTTAATAGTTCAAGCGGTTTAAAAATTAATTTATGGCAATTCAGCGTTTTTTCGGCAATTTCGATTTTTCCGAAAAAGAAATCGGCAAAAAAATTGAAATATCTGATAAAAATATTATTCATCAAATTAAAAATGTTTTAAGGCTGAAGATCGGCGATGAGATTGTTTTATGCGACGGTAAATCAAACGAAGCTGTTTCTAAAATTATTGATTCGCCGATTGTTCGTTTCGCTGAAGATTCAGCAAAACGAAGCGGAAATAAAGACTCCTTAAGTTTGGAAATTGTAAAAGTTTTTAAAAATAATAATGAATCGGAAAAAGATATTATTTTATATTGTTCAATTTTAAAAAAAGAGAATTTCGAATTAGTTGTTCAAAAAGCCGTTGAAATCGGGGTTAAAGAAATTATTCCGATTATTACGAAAAGAACAGTTAAATTAAATTTAAAATACGACAGGTTGGAAAAAATTATTAAAGAAGCGGCAGAACAATCAGGCAGGGGAATATTGCCGATTTTGCGCAAGGCAATGGATTTTAAAAAAGCTATTGAAGAAGCAGAACAAAACAACATTAATTTATTTTTTGATATAAGCGGAAAAAAAATTTCAGAAAATCAGTTAAAATTAAATCAAGAAAAAATCGGATTATTTATTGGCCCAGAGGGCGGTTGGGATGCTGAAGAATTAGAATTTGCAAAAGATAATAATAAATTTGAGATTTTAAGTTTTGGCAAACTGACTTTCAGAGCGGAAACAGCGGCAATAATCGTCTCTTATATTTTTGGATTATGAGTTTATAAATTTGTATTTTTTAATATTAAAGTATAAAATTATTATATGGATATAAAAACTAAAAACTATTTAACTTATGCGATTATTTTGACACTGGCTATTTTTTCTTACGCGGTTGTTATTTATGTTAAAAGTTATTCGAAATCAATTGAACCGTCGTCTTTCAGGAGTTTTTCAGCAAATGGAGAAGGGAAAGCGGTTTCCATTCCAGATGTGGCTCAATTCACTTTTAATATTATTACTGAGGGCGGAAAAGATATTTCTAAAATTCAAAAAGAAAATACGGATAAAGCCAATAAAGCCATCTCATTTATAAAATCAAAAGGCGTTGAAGCTAAAGATATCAAGACTCAAAATTATAATTTAGAGCCGCGATATCAATATTATTCTTGTAATCCTCGAACATTGGATAGTACAGAAGTAAAACCTTGTCCGCCTCCGGAAATTGTCGGGTACACTATAAATCAAAGTGTTTTAGTTAAAATAAGAGACTTTGCTAAAATAGGCGATATTATGGGAGGAGTAGTGGAGAGTGGCGCAAATTCTGTTTCCCAGCTTTCATTTTCAATTGATGATTTAGCCGCGATAAAAAATCAGGCAAGGGAAGAAGCGATTAAAAAAGCCAAAGAAAGCGCGAAATTAATTGCTAAAGCCGGCGGGTTTGAAATCGGCAGATTGCTTTCAATAGAAGAAAACGGTTCAACTCCGAATTATTATGGATATGGAATGGGCGGAGGCGGTATGGCTATAAAATCAGAATCATTTGTGTCTCCGGCAATAGAAGCCGGTTCTCAAGAAATAACAGTAAATGTAAATTTGAGATATGAAATAGAATAGGTTTAAATTTTTACAAAAAACCCG
>JBBTRJ010000005.1:0-5450 GCA_038065215.1 Patescibacteria group bacterium | reverse complement strand
AGGGTGCGGCTATACAGGCAGTTGACGGCTTTATTTTTATAGTATATACTTGTTGATAATAAATTATATAAACAATATGCCAAATATCAATGAAATAATCGAAAAATTTTTAATCGGACTTTCTGATCGCCAGCGAAAAATTATTGAGGCTAGATTTGGGTTGAAAAGAGAAATTAAAACTCTGGCGGCCATTGGAGAAGAATACGGTCTTACTCGCGAAAGAATAAGGCAAATTGAAGCCGCTTCTTTAGGTATTATTAGGGGGAAATATAATAAAAGCTCTTTTGTAAAAGAAATTGAAAAGGTTGTTAATCATCTTAATAAAATAGGGGGGGTTAGGAAGGAAAACGATTTTATAAATGATATTAAAAATATTTTTAACGATTCTAAAATCACGAAAAATCAGGCAAAATTTATTTTTGAAATTTCTAAAGCTTTATTATATCGCCAAGAAAACGATTATTTTTATAGTTTTTGGTATCTTAATAAAGATATTTTCAGCAAGGTGAATGATTTTATCAACAAATTAGAAAAATTTCTTAATAATAAAAAGGAGGAAATAATCACTTTTAAAAAATTTGATGAATTATTCGCGCAAGCCGTAAAAACCCATAATCTTAGTGATTCAATTGCCTTTAATTATGTTTCAATTTCTAAAAAATTTGGAGTAAATGTTTATGGAGATTTTGGCTTAATGGAGTGGGAAGAAATAAATCCAACAACAGCTAAATCAAGAACTTATTTGATTTTGAAAAAACATGGAACTTCTTTGCATTTTAAGGAAATTGCAAAAAAAATCAATGAAATGCGATTGGGTAATCGCAAAACTCTTTTTCAGACGGTTCATAATGAATTGATTAAAGATCCGCGTTTTGTTTTAGTTGGCAGAGGGATGTATGGGCTTGCCGAATGTGGCGCTATGCCGGGCACTGCTAAAGAAGTAATTTTAAGGATTTTAAAAAATAAAGGGCCATTGCCAAAAAAAGAAATTGTTGATTTGGTAAAGCAAGAAAGAATGCTTAAGGAAAATACAATTTTACTTAATCTTCAAAATAAAAAGCATTTTAAAAAATTGCCTAACGGCAAATACCATATAGCTTAATTTTAGTTTAATCTTTATAATTTAATATATGGAAATTCTCGGAGATATTCTTAAATCTCTTTTAAAATTATTAGAAGCTATCTCCATTCTAATTGCCGGCTATAAAGCTGATATTTTATCTTTGATATTTTGGATTTTTCTTTTTTGGCTATGCTTGAAACTTTTTAAAATTTTCCGCCAAGCCTTTCTTTTTTATAAAAATTCTCTTTTTAAACAAGGAATAGAGTGGATTCTTTTAGAAATTAAAATTCCTCGCGAGGTTTTGAAAACGCCACGGGCAATGGAACAATTTTTTAAAAATATCCACAGCTTAAGAAACGCGCCGGGAAATTTTATGGAGACTTATAGCGATGGCGAAGTGACTTTGTGGTGGAGCTTGGAAATCATTAGTTTAAATGGGAAAATTCATTTTTATATTAGAACGCCCAAGAAACACATGAAAATTGTTGAAGCTGGACTTTATGCGCAATATTCGACAGTTGAAATTGTGGAGGTTAAAGATTATCTTGATAATTTTCCAAATTCTACAAAAGAAATATATCATCAAAATAAAGATATTTTTGGAGGAGAGTTTTATTTAGGAAAAGAAAATCATTTTCCCATTAATACTTATGAAAATTTTGAGCTTACAAAAGAAGAGCTTGTTCTTGATCCAGTTTCTGCCTTGATTGAAACTTTGGCAAATATCCATAAAGAAGAATTTGTGGCTATACAAATTTTAATTGAGCCGACAGGAATTGAATGGAGAGAAGAAGGAGAAAAATATATAAATAAATTTACTGGAAGAATTTCAAAAAAATTAAAAAGCGGATGGAATTCTAATATATATGAATGGGCAAAAAATTTATTTATGGCTCCGACTGAGCCGCCGGTTTGGTCTGATTGGTCTGAGGGAAAAAAAGAAGAAAAGAAAGATGATATGATGATGATGTTTAAATTAACTCCGGGCGAACAAGAAACAATCAAGGCTATTGAAAATAAAATTTCAAAACAAGGATTTGAAATTTTAATTAGATTTCTTTATATTGCCCCTAAGACTATTTTTAATATTAATTTTATCAGAAAGGGGATTATTGGCGTATTTAATCAATATGCTTCACAAAGTTTAAATTTTTTTAAAAATAATAATATAATTGAAACATGGGGAAGATGGTATCTTTTTCCATATTTTTCAATGTCTAAAAGAGTTGAAGGAAAAAAACAAAGACTTTTCTATAATTTTAGAAATAGATTATTGCCTGAAAAATCGCCTTTTGGAAAATTTTTTACATCTCATTTATCTAATTTTAACAACAAATCAAAAACCAGTATTCTTAATGTTTCAGAACTCGCGACGATTTTTCATATTCCCGGAGAAATAGTTTTAACCTCTCCTCACATTGAAAGAACGGAAAGCAAAAAAATGGGTCCGCCGGCAGGATTGCCGATATTTGAAGAGGAATAAATTTATAATATGCTTTTAACTATTATTTTTTTAATAAAAATTATTATTGTTGTTTCCATTTTATCTTTTATTGGATTAATTATTTTTTTTGGGACAAAATCATTGGTTTTTAGGCCGAAATTAACGATTTCTGAAACTTTAGATTTTCTAAAAGTTCTTCAGGTGACCGATAAAAAATACAGCCAGATAATGGAAAAAAGAAAAATTATTGAAGAAAAATGGAGCAAATTGCTTGAAAAAATCAAATCTAATGACGAGCGCGATTTGAGATTGGCGATTATTGAAGCCGACAGCTTGGTTGATGAAATATTAAAAAGTCATGGCCATCCGGGCAAAGATATGGGGGAGCGATTAAAATCATTTCGTTCCGGCGAACTTAAATTTATGAATGATCTTTGGGAAGCGCATAAAATAAGAAACAGGCTTGCCCATGAAGCTGATTTTCATTTGCCAATCGAAGAAGCTCAAAGATTGATAGAAATTTATCATAAAGTTTTGGAAGAATTATTATCCAAAGAGTTGGAAATAATTTAGTTATTATAATGGAAGAAAAACTTAAAATAATTAAATATGCGCCGCCGCCTTCTGATTTGCCGATTTATGGACAAGTTGATCCAAAAGAGGTTTGTTTTTTCGGCCGTACCAATTATGAATCAGAATTTGAAATAAAGAAATATATTTTTGGAATTAAGCGCGCCGATCGCAGGCGGCATATGTATATTATTGGGAAATCGGGTGTTGGAAAAACAAAATTTTTAGAACTTTTATTAAGGCAAGATATTTCTTATGGGCGCGGTATATGCTTAATGGATCTGCACGGCGATATCATTAATAACATACTTGATTTTATCCCAGAAGAAAGAATTCAGGATGTTATTATTATCGACCCCTCTGACATTAATTGGCCGGCATCTTTTAATCCTTTACAAAATGTGGCGTCGGAAATGAAACATCAAGTGACTCAAGGATTGATTGAGGTTTTAAAAAAACAATTTGATGCTAACTGGACACCTCAATTAGAATATATTTTTAGATTTATTTGCTTGGCTTTGCTTGATTATTCAAATGCCACCATGGCTGGAATGATTTCTATTTTAACGGACAGAAATTATCGCCAAAAAGTTATTGAGCATATTCAGGATAAAACAGTTAGGCGTTTTTGGGAGATTGAATTTTCCGATTGGTCGAAAAAATTTGACACAGAAGCTATTATTCCGCTAATCAATAAACTTGAACAGTTTTTATTAAATCCATTACTTCGTCATATTTTCGGTCAGCAGGAAAATAAAATTGATATCGAAAAAATAATGAATAAACAGAAAATCCTTTTGATAAATTTATCAAAAGGAAAACTCGGAGAAGAAAATTCAAGTTTTTTCGGTTCAATGCTTGTTGCAAAAATTTATCAAGCTGGAATAGCGCGTGCATCGATAAGAGAGTATGAAAGAAAAGATTTTTATCTTTATGTTGATGAATTTCAAAATGTGGCGACAGATACTTTTATAAATATTTTATCAGAATCAAGAAAATACGGATTGGCTTTAACAATGGCGCATCAATACCGCGCCCAACTTCAGCCCCAGATTTTAGCGACTATTATGGGAAATGTGGCGACTACTGTCGTTTTTAGGGTTGGAGGAGACGATGCTTTTTCAATGGAAAAAGAAATGACGCCGGTTTTTAAAGCAAAAGATATGCTAAATTTAGGAGTAAGAGAATTTTATATAAAAATGACAATTGACGGCGGTGTAGCTGATCCTTTTTCAGCCGAAACTTTAAAAATTTTGCCTCCGACACATTCTTCAAACAGAGAAAAAATTATTGAATATAGTCGGCGGACATATTGCGCGCCTATTGAAGAAGTAAAAAGAAAAATTATTGAAGAAGATTCTTTAATCAGCGGGAACGGAATATAAAAATATAGAGTTCAATAATTTTGTATAGAATACTTAAATTAGCCCGAACCGCTTTCGCTGTTTGTGGTGGCGAAGAAAGTTTCCTCCGAAAATCTGAAAGGCGGCAAAGCCGCACCGCTGACAATCTCAAATTTTTCTTTGGTTGCAAATTCTTTTATAAAAATTCTTAATTCAAAACTTATAAAAAAGAGCCCCGCGTGGTTGTTATTACGAGCGGCTTGTTTGGCGACGGTCATTGTCCTAACTCGCGACGCGCTTGTATATGAAGAAAGGTATGAGCTTTAAGATGTTCTCTCGTCTATTCCATGCTTCGCGAGATTGAACTCGGTCTTGCGTCGAGTCGGGGCAGAACCAGGAATCTTCCGGATATTGCTCGATTTTTTTGCAGACGTAAACTTTGATTCGCGCTCCGTCTTCCAAAATAGCTTTCTCAACATCCCGCAGAGCACGCCAGAGATGCGGTTTGGCGGCCACGACCCACAACTCGGTGAGCCTATATCGCTTTGCCCACTGGATAGCTCCTCTCGCGATACGCAGAGTCGGCGGCGGATTGCCGGACTCTTCCTCGGTGTATTCCACTGGAATGCCCTTCTCGATACGAACATCAAGTTGGGTATAGACCCGGCCATTCAGTTCCCGCGCCTTATTCGACGCGATCTCCGTGATACGCCGATTGGGCTGGATTGTGTCCGGCGCTCCGAAAGCAAATGCGATGATGCCTATGGCTTTCAATCTTCACCTCCTGTGTATGAAGTTGGAAAAGGGCTAATTTCTGATTACATAAAGTATAACGTATTCGTTGCTATTTGTAAAGGTCAACAAAAAACCAGCATTTCTACTGTTTCTGTTTCAAAAACCAAATGATTAAAATCTTTCTTTTCTGCTTCTAACGGAATCTGGAATTTCTTTTTGCCCCGAAAAATCCGTACGATTTGGCCGCCGCCGAAGGCGGCGGTGGGCCTGTTGATTTGACTTTTCCACTCGTGTG
>JBBTRJ010000004.1:2166-9842 GCA_038065215.1 Patescibacteria group bacterium | reverse complement strand
CTTATTATTCTTCCGGCAATTTTGAATCAGCTATTATTGATTTGGGCGGGGTGGCGAGTTTTAATACTTTAGTTTTTAACGCGACTACCACAAGCGCTCAAACTAGCTGTACGGCAAGCACTGGCGCTGGTTGCGCGGTGAAAATTCAAGTGGCGGCAGCATTAAGCAGTAATCCAGCTCCATCATGGAATTATGTCGGTCCCGACGGCACAGCAAGCACATATTTTACAATTTCCGGCGGTGAAACAATTCCATCATCTTTGAACGGCAACCGCTATGTCCGCTATAAAGTTTATTTGGCAACCACTGATGTTGGATATACTCCAAGCTTAAATAACATTACAATAAATTATTCGCAATATCTAACGGCTTTAGCTGATTTAACTTCTTCAAAATATGACTCTAACAGTGCCGCGAATTTAATTTCAAAAATCAGCTGGACCGGTTCGGCAACTTCAACAACAGAAACGATTAAATTTCAAGTAAGGTCTTCGGCTGACGGCGCAACTTGGTCTAATTGGTGCGGTTATAGCGATAGCGGATCAACTTGCAGCGGGTCAAATTATTTTGAAAATAGCAATAATGGCGCGACATTAGCTTCGGGCCATCCTTTAAAAAGCGACGGGAATGACAGATGGCTTCAATATAAAGTTACTTTAAATTCCGGCGGCGGCATAACTCCGATATTAAATTCGGTAATTATTCAGTATGTTGTTAATTCTCCTCCGGATTTTGACGCGACTTACGGGACAAGCGGTGTTAATGTTTCCCAAATTGCCACTTCAACAGATGCAAATTGGGGCAAAGTTTCAGTTGAGCATAAGAGTCGAGATATTGACACAACAACCGGCGTTACGCCAAATTTAGTAAGCGCCACTTTTGAATATCGCTTGTCGCCATCGTCAAGTTGGACAGCGATGTCTTCGGCATATCTTAATCCGACCAGCGCGAGCCGAGTGATAGCTGAAGCTTATACGACAACCTCGACTTTTTGGACAGCTTTAAGTCAAATTCCGGAAATATATTCAACAACAACGCAAGTGAGAGTAATACTTAATGACAGCGAGGGAGCGAATAATATCGCCTCTTCGACAAGCGCGGCATTTACTTTAGACACTAAAATACCATCTTCTTCAATAACTATTGATTCCAGCGGTTCAAGCGATGCGATTAGTTTTAATTTTTCAGATGATTTAAATATTGAATATCGAATTTCCAATAACAGTGATTTTTCCGATGACGGTAATGCTAAATATAGTTGGCAAGCTGTCGGCGCTACTTCAACCACGGCTTCAACCACTTGGACATTAACCGGTTCGCCTTCTTATGAAAAAGTTTATTTTCGGGTAAGAGATATTTATGGAAATATAACCGCTACCAGTTCTGATACAGCGCCGAATACTCCGCAAAATTTTTATTATAAAGATAATTCTAATACGGCAACCGGCGATTATCGCGAGTTTTTGTCATGGGGGCTTTATTCCGCCACGACTTCCGCCGCTTTCGGTTCTTATCAAGTTTATCGTTCAACCGATGGAAGTAATTATTCGCAAATCGCTTTAATTACTGATTCGGCACAGAATTATTACACCGACACAGGCGTTTCTTCTTCAACCATTTATTATTATAAAGTAAGATTCGTTGATTCGGACAGCGATATTTCAAATTTTACCGCTGCGGTTTCAGATACTCCCAATGGTCAAGGCGGAACAGACGCGACCGCGCCGACAATTTCCAGCGTAGCGACTTCAACAGTTCAGGCCACTTGGGCAAAAATTACTTGGACTACAGATGAGGTTTCCAGTTCTACAATTGAATATTCAACTCAAACCGTCGGCGATTACGCTTCAAGCACTACGGTTGCTTCAATGGTAACGGCTCATGAAGTAACAATTACCGGATTAACGCCAAACACTAATTATATTTATCGTGTTAAATCAACGGATGTGAGCGCTAATACGGCTACAGCCTCGGGTTATTCTTTTACCACTGCCGGCGGACCGGTGATTTCAAGCGTAAGTTGTTCTAATGCCACCGATAATAGCTCTTCTATTATTTGGAATACCAATATTGATTCTAATTCCACGGTTGATTATTCAATTTATTCCAATTTGGCTTCTTATAGTTCGGTTTCAGCGGGAATGGTTGGCACTTCAACGGGCGGTTATTATCAGCATCAAATAAGTTTGGGCAGTTTAATCCAAAACACCACTTATTATTTTCGAGTAAAATCAGCTGACAGTAGCAGTAATACTTCTATTGATAATAATAGCGGAAGTTTTTATCAATGCCGAACCACTCTCGATACTAAGTCTCCGACAATTTCCAGTATTTCAACTCCAGTGATTACCGATACTGCGGCGGTAATTATTTGGACAACTGACGAGTCGGCAGATTCGCAAGTTGAATATGGTACGGCTTCAGCGGTTACTGGCGGTTATACTGCTATTACAACTAAAGATACTGCTTTAACAGCTACTCATGTCGTTACTCTCACCGGTTTAACCAAAGAAACAAAATATTATTATCGCGTTAAATCTTCTGATGCTAATTTAAACAGCGCGGTTTCCAGCGAGCAGACATTAACTACAGTTACGGACAAAACGGTTATTATACAAACTGTGAGTTTTGCCGGCGGCGGAGTTGCTCCTGCTCCAACCGATACATCCGCTCCGTTAATCAGCGGGATAAGCGCTGAATCAATTGGAGCATTTAACGCGACGATAAAATTTAATGTGAACGAAGATTCAACGGCATTTGTCGAATATGGAGACAGCGCGGCTTACGGACATACGGAAGGATCTTCAAATTTCGCGACATCTCATTCGATAAGACTTGATAAATTAAAAATGGGAACAGATTACCATTTCAGAATTAAGGCGATAGACAAAGCCGGTAATTCTTCATATTCCGAAGATAATAAATTTACAACTCAATATTTTACTACCGCTTCTCTTAAAGATTTAGTGACGCTTGAAAATGCGGCGCAATTCCAAGAAGCCGTTGATCAGGCGATTGAATCTATTTTGCCGAATATTTTACCGCCTTTCATAGAAAAACCAGAAGTGTTTAATATTACCGAGAATTCCGCGATTGTAAGATGGAAAACAAATGTTCCGGCATATTCGGTTGTGTCTTACGCAACTGAAAAAGATTATGACGAATCAAAAGCAAGTCCGTATTCAGCTGAAGCTTCAAATACTGAAAAGAAAGTTAAGAAACACGAAATCACTGTTTCCGGTTTGACTTCGAATACAAAATATCATTTTATGGTTAAATCATTTAGTTTGCCGCAAGCAGTCGGAAGAAGCGATGATATAACATTCACCACGAAAACCGCGAAAATATTGCCGAGAATCGCCGACATTGATAAAGATGCCGTGAGGGTTGTTTGGACAACCGATGAATTAGCGAGCTCCATCGTTGAATATAAAAATTTAAGGACAGGAGAAATTAACCGCAAAACAATTGACGCGAAAGTTAAAGACCATGATATGAAAATTGAAAATCTTGATTCTGGCACCGCTTATGAAATAAAAGCGACGGGATATACGGAACAAGGAAATTTGATTGAAGCCGGCGAACCGATTACCGCAAGGACAAGTAAAGATACGGTTGCTCCGATAATCACTAATTTAAAAATTGAAGGAACATTAGTTCCCGGAAGAAATGACAGAGTTCAATTAGTTATTTCATGGAAAACAAATGAGCCGTCCAATTCTATGGTTGAATACGACGAGAATATTCAAACAAAAGAAAAATTAGCTGAAGCAATCGGAGATGTTAATACTTTTACGGAAAATCATACGATTATTATCACCAAGCTTAAACCCGGAGCGCTTTATAAAATGAGAGTTGTTTCAATTGACGATGCCGGCAACCAAGCGGCATCTCCGATAAGAACGATTATCACTCCGCGTCAGGCAGAATCAATTGTTGATGTGATAGTAAAGAATTTCGAAGAAACATTTAAATTCTTGCAGAAAGTAAGATAATAAGCAAGATAAAAATTTAGACGAAAGTTCAGTAGAATTACGCTATGCTTCTAAAAAATAGTAATGAGTAAAATTCGTAATTTAAAGAATAATAAAATAATAGAGTGATAAAATTATAAATATTTTTATTAAAAAGAGATGTTTATATTGTGTGGATAACTTTTTAATTAGTGTAAAAAACCCGCAGTTTATGCGGGTTTTTTTATTGCTTAGAAATTTTATTAATCATTGACTTAGTTTATTATGTGGAGCAATATTAAATAAAAGTGGGGAATTGTGGATAAATATGGGGAAAAATAGGTAAAGCGGGGGATAAGTCGTTTTAACTTAATTATTTATAATTTATGTTGCTTGGCGAATATAAACACAATTTAGATTTAAAAGGAAGAATCGCAATGCCGGCGAAATTCAGGGAACATCTTAAGGGAGGGGCGATTATTACGCGCGGATTAGATCATTGCTTATTTGTTTTTGGGAAAAATGAATGGGAAGTTTTAGCCAAAAAATTAATTTCTCTTCCTTTGGCGCAGGCAAATTCGCGCGCTTTTGTAAGATTGATGCTGGCTGGAGCGACGGATGTTGAATTAGACGCGCAGGGAAGAGTTCTAATTCCCGATTATTTAAGGGAATATGCCGGATTGAAAAAAGAAGCGACTATCGCCGGATTGTATAACAGAATGGAAATTTGGGATAAAGAAGAATGGGTAAAATATAAGCAGAAAACAGAAAGCGCGTCGGAAGAGATAGCGGAGAAATTATCAGAATTAGGGATATGACGCATACACCAGTTCTTTTAAAAGAAATTATTGAAATTTTAAATCCTGTTTCCGGAGAATTTTTTATTGACGGAACGGTTGGCAGCGGAGGGCATGCAGAAGCAATTTTAAAAAAAATTGGTTTAAGCGGAAAATTTTTTGGAATTGATTGGGATAAAAATAATATCAATAAATTAATAAAAACCGGAAAATTAGGAAATCGGGGAAATGTAATTTTAATTAATGAAAATTACGCTAATTTGCCGGAAATTTTAAAAGTTGAAAAATTGCCGAAGGCAGACGGATTGTTAATTGATTTAGGATTTTCTTCAGAGCAATTAAATCCGTTAGTTGGCGGAGGCAGGGGATTCAGTTTTATGAAAGATGAGGTATTGGATATGAGATACAATGCGGAACAAATATGGAATGAATATGGAACAAATGCGGAAACAGCGGCAGAGGTGGTAAATAGTTTTAACGAGAAAGATTTGGCGGATATTTTTTGGAAATACGGGGAAGAAAGATTCAGCCGGCAAATTGCCAAAAAAATTATGGAAGAAAGAAAAAAGAAAAGAATTTTAACAACATTTGATCTGGTGGAAATTATAAAAAAATCAGTTCCAAAAAGCTATGAAAGAGGAAGAATCCATCCGGCAACAAGAGTTTTTCAAGCGCTAAGGATTTATATAAACAATGAATTGGAAAATTTAGAAACGATTTTAAAAAATTTGGATAAAATTTTAAAGCCATATGGTCGAGCGGCGATTATTTCGTTTCATTCACTGGAAGATCGGCTGGTAAAAAATTATTTTCGTCAAATGGTTAAAGAAGGAAAAGCGGAAATTTTAACCAAGAAGCCGATAACGGCGAACGAAGAAGAAATAAAAAATAATCCAAGAAGCAGATCGGCAAAATTAAGAGCGATAAAAATTATATGACATATATTCAACCGAATAAAAATAATAAAATAAATTTTTTAACTTCCATTTTAATATTAATAACAATTTTTTCAGCGTCATGGGGCGTTTCTTTATATAATCAATCAGTTAATTTCAGCCACAATATTATTGATCAGGAAAAGTTAGTGAGGCGGGCAGAAGTTGAAAATGCGGAATTAAAAAACAGGCTTTATCAGCAAATTGATTCAAAAAATTTGGAAGTATTGGCAAACGAGAAATCTTTTGTAATTGAAAAAAATCCGGAATATATCAGATTAAATAATAATCAGCAGGTTTCGGTTAATAATCAGTAATTTTATGAAATGGCGTTATTTTACAATAATAAGCGTTATAATTATTTCGCACATATTTTTAGTTTTTAATATTTATAATCTCCAATTCAATAAAGGGGCTTTTTATTCCGCCCAAGCTCAATATCAAAATAATGCCAGCGGAATTTTAGAATCGGAAAGAGGAAATATTTATTTTACAGATAAAAATAATAATTTAATTCCAGCAGTTTTGAATAAAGATTATTCTGTTATTTTTGCCGTTCCGAAAGAAATTCAAGAATCATCTGCACCGTTGGCGGGGCAAGCAAATAAATTAGGTGAAATTCTAAAAAAAATAAGCTTGATTCTAAATATCCCGACTGAGGATTTAGAAAAAAAATTAAATAAAAAGAATGATCTTTATGAACTTTTGGCGCAAAAAGCGACAAATGAGCAGGTTGAGCAAATTAACCGGCTCGATATAAAAGGAATTTATGTAAAAAAACAAAAATTAAGATTTTATCCTTTTGGAAGTTTAGCTTCTCATTTAATAGGATTTGTTTCTCCAACCAATGATAAAGAAATTGCAAAATATGGGAATACTCAAATCGGACGCTATGGTTTGGAATTGGAATTCAATGATTTATTGACGGGACAAGCCGGATCTTTTAATAATAGCCGAATTATTAAGCCGGAAAATGGGAAAGATTTAATATTAACTCTTGACAGGAATATCCAAGCCCAATCAGAGGAAATCTTAAAAAATTTGGCTGATAAGTGGAGCGTGAGCGGGGGAAGCATAATCGTTCAAGAGCCGAAAAGCGGAAAAATTTTATCAATGGCAAGTTTTCCGGATTTTGATCCGAATAATTATCAGGAGTTTGAAATAAAAAATTTTCTTAATCCTGTTATTCAATCTGTTTATGAACCGGGATCGGTTTTTAAACTTATCACGATGGCTACCGGCATAGACAGCGGAAAAATAACACCGGAAACAACTTATGTTGATTCTGGTTCTATCACTTTAAACGGAAAAACAATCAGAAACTGGGATTTGAAAGCTTATGGAAAACAAACGATGTCCAATGTAATCGAGCATTCGATAAATACCGGAAGTGTTTTTGCCGAGAGGAAAATCGGCCATGATATTTTTTATAATTATTTGGCTAAATTTGGAATCAATGAATTAACCGATATTGATTTGCCGGGAGAGGTGAGGGGGAATATTAATAATTTGAAAAATGGCAAAGAAATTGATTTTGCCACAGTTTCATTCGGGCAAGGGGTGGCGGTAACTCCGATAAGGCTGATAAGCGCGATTTCAGCTATTGCCAATGGCGGAGTTTTAATGAAGCCGCTAATTTCAGCCGATGATAAGCCGGAAGTGGCAAGGCGCATTGTTTCAAAAGACAGCGCTCATAAGGTGATTGAGATGATGGTTTCCGCCGTTAAAAAAAATTTTATCGCCGATATTTCAAATTATAATATTGCCGGAAAAACAGGAACAGCTTTTATTCCTGATTTTAAGAATGGAGGGTATGATACAAACCAAGTGATTCATACTTATGTCGGTTTTGCGCCGGCGAATAATCCGAAATTTGTTATTTTAATTAAACTTGACAAACCAAGCGCGCCTTTGGCCGGTCAAACAGTCGTGCCGGCTTTTCGCGAACTGGCGCAATTTATTTTGAATTATTATAATGTAGCGCCGGATGA
>JBBTRJ010000004.1:0-2066 GCA_038065215.1 Patescibacteria group bacterium | reverse complement strand
AATATTTTAAGAATAATATTAAAACAATTAGCGCGATTGATGATTCGGAAATTTAATCCGGAAATTATCGCAATAACCGGAAGCGTTGGAAAAACATCCGCAAAGGAGGCTATTTATGCCGCTCTGGCTGAAAAATATAAAGTAAGAAAATCTATTGGCGGGTTGAATACAGAAATAGGGTTGCCGATCAGCATTATCGGCGATGATAAAGATTTCTCGGAAGAAGAATTAAAACTTATCGCTCCCAATTCTTTTTTTATTGCTCGCCAAGAAGGAAAAAAAATAAGAAAAATATTTTTTTGGATTAAAATAATTTTTTTAGCTTTATACAGATTGTTTTTTTTATCAAAATCGCGATATCCGAAAATTTTAGTTTTAGAATGCGGAGTGGAATATCCGAATGATATGGCAAAATTTTTAGAATTTATCAAACCGAAAGTCGGAGTTATTACGGAAATCGGCGATATTCCGGCTCATATTGAATTTTTTAGCAATCCAGAGGCGGTCGTAAGAGAAAAAGGAAAATTATTGGAAAATTTATCATCAAGCGGTTTTGCCATATTAAATTTTGACAATGAAACAGTTTTTAATTTAAAAGAAAAAACGCGAGCCAAAATTAAAACATTCGGATTTAATGAGTTCTCAGAAAGAAAACCAGATATAAGAATTTTAAATTTTGAAAATAAAATTGAAAATGGAAAACCTGTCGGAATTTATTTTAAAATTGAATCAAATGGAAATTTTATTCCTTTTTCTTTTAAAAATATATTCGGCAGATCTCATGCTTATGCGATTGCGGCCGGAGTAGCCGCGGGGTTTATTTTTAATTTGAATTTGGTGGAAATCTCAGAATCTATTTCAAAAAATTATAGTTCGGCAAAAGGAAGAATGAATTTGACAGTTGGGAATAAAGGCGTTTATATTATTGACGATACTTATAACGCTTCGCCTATTTCTATGAAGTTAGCCATTGAAACATTGGGCGAATTGGGCGGAAAAAGAAAAGTGGCTGTTTTGGGCGATATGCTGGAATTGGGAGAATATTTTAAAAAAGCCCATAAGGATATTGGAAAATTTGCGGCAACAATCGTTGATTTGCTTGTGGCGGTTGGCGAAGGAGGAAAAATAATTGCTGATTCGGCTAAAGCTAATGGTTTAGCGGAAGATAAAATCATTATTTTTGAAAATGCGGATATTGCTGTTGATAAAATTGGCGATATTATTGAAAAAGGAGATTTTATTTTAATAAAAGCTTCGCGCGGAATAAGATTGGATAAAATTGTTGAAAAGCTCTTATCGTCTAGCCTGGCCTAGGACGGCGGATTCTCATTCCGCAAACTCGGGTTCGAATCCCGATAGGAGCACAAAAATTAATCTATCGTATAATTTTACGATTAAATTAAATTATGCCGCGGGGATAAGATTATTATGTGGGGGATAAATATAATTAAAGATAAATATTTGCGAGTGGTTTTCGCGTTGAGTTTTTTAGTTTTAATTTTTGCTTTGGCGGAAATTTTTTTGCAATTTAATAAATTATCCGTTCCTTTGATTATTCATTTTGACACTTATCGCGGAATTGATTTTTTGGGCGGGAAAATGGAAATTTTCGGCATATTAATTTCTTCTTTTATCGCGATATTCATTAATTTTATTTTTAGCAATTTCTTCTATTACAGAGAGCGATTTATTTCTTATGGATTTGGATTAACGAGTTTGGGGCTGTCAGTCTTGATTTTAATTGCAGTGTCGGTTATTATGACAGTAAATTAGATTTATATGGCATTTTCAATCATTCAAACTGGAGGGAAACAATATAAAGTTTCAGCCGGACAAAAATTAAAAATTGAAAAATTAGAAGCCGAAGTTGACGGCAGTTTTGTTTTTGATAAGGTTTTATTAACCGTTGACGGCGAGAGCGTAAAAATCGGAACGCCTTATGTTGAGGGCGCGAAAGTTGAAGCGAAAGTTTTAAAACAAGGGAAAGGAGAAAAGAAAATAGTTTTTAAATATCATTCCAAGGCTCGTTATCGAAAAAAGAAAGGGCATAGACAGCTTTTTACAGA
>JBBTRJ010000003.1:0-2220 GCA_038065215.1 Patescibacteria group bacterium | reverse complement strand
AAAACAGGAGTTTCATAATTTAAAGTAATAAAAGAAATTAAAATATTTAGAATAATATAAAAAATGAATTCTACGTCAATTTCAGAATTAGCGAGAATATTAGGAGTTGATCCATCAATACTTTCAAAATTAGATGATTCAATGATTAAAATAACAGGCAAAAAAGGAGTGCCTGATTTAATTTTTGATAAGAATAAACAAATGGTTGAAGACACTTTTCGAAAAATAAATTTTGGAAAAGATAATAGCGACGCTTACTATATTATCGGTAATTTGCGGGAAACTATTTTTTCTCATGAAAACGAATTAAAAAAATTTTTAAACGAAACGCCGGGCGCGAATATTTTTGAAAAAGCCATTAATTTTGCTAAAAAAATAGTTAAAGTTAAACGCGGTTATTTCTTAAAAAAAGAAAATATAAAAAACATTCTTTTAGCTCGTCCGCCCCGGCATCTTTTAGAATATTTAGGATATAATAATATTGATTCTTTGATTGCCAATGAAGATTTGACAGAGTGTTTCAGCGCCTTGAGATTTATTGAGTCAAATGAATGGATGCATGAAACATTTGAAAAAGAATATAGCCGTTTTACTCCCGATGATTTTGAAGAGCGCGAAATTGAAATAAAAGTTTTAGGAGAAAAATGGCATAAAATCGCCGAGAAATTTGTCGCAAAAAAACATCACAATGTGAGTCATTTAAAAGAATTCGGCGTTATATTTTTGAATCCGATTTCAGAGAACATCTCCGGAAAATTATTAAGGGATTTTCTTTTATTTCTTCATTATTTTCATGAAATTGAATTTTATTCCAAACTTTTTAGAAAATACGCAAAAATGGAAAATTTTTCCGATAATCTTAAGGCCTTATTGAGGGGAGATGTTAAAGAAATTTTTACCGTTGAAAATGGAGATTGGCTGATTGTTCAAAGGTATTTAAGCAAAGAAAATCCGAAAGATCCAAGGCTTTTTTTGCCGCGCGTTAATCCTGAGGCATTGCATTGGTCAAGAGGAGAGCGCGATTTCGGGAATTATTTTAAAAACACTCCTTATTTTGATTTGGCGATATGGAGCGACCTTAGCTGGATTGGAGGATTTTTTAAAATAGGCGACAAAGAAGAACTTTTGAGTTTTGATATAGAGGATAACATAATGTCGGTTGTGTCTTTTATAGAAGGCCAAGGCCAGCAATTTTTTACATATCATCAAAGAGAAGCGATGTGGACAAAAATTTTTTCAGAATATGCGGGAGGAGAAGAAAATACGGAAAAATTATTGATTGATAATTTTGATAAAGGTGTGATAAGATTTAAATAATATGAAAACATTAAAACAAATAATTCAAGAAGCGGAAAGTAATAAAAAAGCCATCGGGCATTTTAATATTTCAGAATGCGCGGCATTAAAGGGAATTTTTCAGTCAGCTCAAGAATTAAATGTTCCGGTGATTATCGGCGTTTCAGAGGGCGAAAGAGATTTTATTGGAGTTAAAAGAATAGCTTTAATAATAAAGAGTATGCGCGAAGAATTTGATTATCCTATTTTTTTAAATGCCGATCATACTCATTCATTGGAAAAAATAAAAGAAGCGGTTGAGGCTGGTTTTGACGCGGTGCTTTTTGACGGCGGGAAATTGCCTTTTGAAGAAAATATAAAGAAAACAAAAGAAGTAGTTGAATATGTAAAAAGCGTGAATTCGGATATTTTAGTTGAAGGAGAGCTTGGTTATCTTGGCGGAAGCTCTGTAATTTTAAAAGAAATTCCAAAAGACGCGGCAATAAAACCGGAAGATTTAACAAATCCGGAACAAGCCGCGCAGTTTGTAAAAGAAACCGGCATTGATTTATTGGCTCCGGCAGTGGGCAATATTCATGGAATGTTTAAAAATGCGCCAAATCCGAATATCGATATTGAAAGAATCGGTAAATTAAGAAATATGGCCGGCGCGCCAATAGTACTTCATGGCGGTTCGGGAATTCGCGATGAAGATTTTACCAAAGCGATTGATGTCGGTATTTCTATTATTCATATAAATACGGAAATTCGCTTGGCATGGAGAGGGGGAATGGAAAAGGCTTTGCGCGAGAATCCCGAAGAAGTGGTGCCTTATAAAATTTTACCGATTGCTATTAAAGAAATTAAAAATGCCGTTGATAAGAGATTAAAATTATTTAGCAAGATGGTTTGATTTCTCTATTTATCTTAAATTGCGAAACTGGG
>JBBTRJ010000002.1:0-4648 GCA_038065215.1 Patescibacteria group bacterium | reverse complement strand
TTTAATAATTTATTTTTTTATATGAAAATTTTTGTTAAAGTAAAATCGGGTGAGGAAATTAAAAAAGTTGCTTTGTTTTTAAAAGCCGGAGTTGTCGGCGTAATTCCCACGGATACGATTTACGGCATTTGCGGTTCGGCTTTCAATAAAAAAACCGTTGAAAAAATATATAAGCTTAGGAAAAGAAATCCGAACAAGCCGTTTATTATTTTAATTAGTGATATCGATAATTTAAAAAAATTCGGTGTAAAACTTTCTGATTATCAAAAAAAATTTTTAGCTAAAGCATGGCCTGGCAAAGTGAGCGTTATTTTAAAATGTCATTTTAAAAAAATCGCCTATCTTCATCGCGGAATAAAAACAATCGCTTTTAGAATGCCAAAAAATAAAGAGCTGATCAAAATTTTAAAAATCTCTGGGCCATTAGTAGCGCCCAGCGCTAATTTTGAAGGGCATAAACCGGCAAAAAATATAAAAGAAGCGAAAAAATATTTTAGGGATAAAGTTTTTTACCTTGATCGTGGCAATCTTGTTTCAAAGCCGTCAAAACTTATTGATTTAACCAATTTAATTCCAAAAATTTTACGGCCATAAAATTAAAAAAAGACAAAAAAAGATATTTGAATTACACTTAGAGTATGAAACAAAAATTTTATATAACTTCTCCTATCTATTATGCCAGCGGCGCGCCGCATATCGGGCATGCTTTTACGACTGTTTATGCCGATGTTATTTCTCGTTATAAAAGAGAAGCTGGTTTTGATGTTTTATTTTTAACCGGTATGGATGAGCACGGCTCTAAAATCGCTCAAAAAGCGCAAGACGCTAAAAAAACGCCGCAGGAATTTGTTGACGAATTGGCTGAAAAATATTTGGATTTATGGAAAAAACTTCAGATTAAAAACGATGATTTTATCCGAACCACATCGGAAAGGCATAAGAAAGGAGTTAAAGAATTTGTTGAAAAATTATATCAATCCGGCGATATATATAGCGGCGATTACGAAGGTCTTTATTGCGTTGGTTGCGAGAATTTTATTTTAGAAAAAGATTTGGCAAACGGCTTTTGTCCGGATCATTTGCAAAAGCCGGAAATAATCAAAGAAAAAAATTATTTTTTTAATTTAAAAAAATATTTACCGCAAATTAAAGAAAAAATAATTTCTAAAGAATTGGAAATTTTTCCTGAAAGCCGCAAAAACGAATCGCTCAATATTATAGATATGGATATCTCGGATTTTTCCATTACCAGAGAAAGAGTGAAATGGGGAATTCCGTTTCCTTATGACGAGAAGCAGACTATTTATGTTTGGGTTGAGGCATTGATGAATTATGTTTCGGCTTTAGATTTTCCTGATAGCGAAAAATTTAATAAATTTTGGCCGGCTGATGCGCATATTATCGGAGCGGAAATCAATAAATTTCATACGATTTTTTGGCCGGCTTTGCTGATATCCGTCAATTTGCCGTTGCCGAAAAAAATTTTTATTCACGGTTTATTTACGGTAAATGGCCAGAAAATGAGCAAAACTTTAGGCAACGCGATTAATCCGATTGATTTGATAAATAAATTCGGTTCAGATGCGACAAGATATCTTTTACTTTCCCAGTTTTCCGCGCTGGAGCATGGCGATATTAAAGAAAGCGAATTTGCCGTGAAATACAACGCTGATTTGGCAAATGGAGTGGGAAATTTATTTGAAAGGATTTTTTCAATGTTTTTGAAATACGGCGATAATAAAAAAATAAAAGCTGAAATTTTTGATTTGGAAATTAAAAAGGCGCTTGATGAAAATTTTAAAAATTATGATTCATATATAAATGATTTTAAATTATTTGAAGCGCTGAAGGAAGTATTTTATTTTGTAAGATATCTTGATAAATATATCAATGAAAAAAGTCCGTGGGTTTTACATAAAGAAAACGGTTCAAGCGCGGAGCTTGATAAAATTTTAAGCGATTTGGTTTTAGCCGTAGAAAAAATTATTGAATTATTTGAGCCGTTTATGCCGGCAAAAATGGAAGAATCGAAAGATTTTGTTGATAAATTAAAATCCGGTTTGCTGAATACTGAAAATAAATTAAGTTTATTCCCAAGAATTTAAAAAATTTGACAAATGAGGCGGTTTTTTAATATTATAGAATACTATGGATAATGATACAGAAGTAAAATTAGATAATGGAATTGCCGAGGAAATAGTAAATAGTGTTGAATCAAAAGCAAGTGAGGCTGAAATTGCCGTTATTAAAGAAATGATAAACGCCGGGCTTGTTTATGGACATAAAAAATCCAGGACTAATCCAAAATTCAAGAAATTTGTTTTTACCATTCGTAATGGAATGGAAATTATTGATTTGTCGAAAACATTGTCGATGATTGAATTAGCTGCTCAATTTTTGAAAGATCAAATTAAAGAAGGTAAAATGATTTTATTTATTGCCACTCAGCCAGCGGCTTGGGATGCGATTGAAGGATTGGCAAAGAAATTTAATATGCCTTATGTAAAAAATAAATGGATCGGAGGATTAATCACTAATTTTAAAATATTGTCCGGCAGAATTGAACATTATAAAAAAACTCAAACAGGAATGGAAAAAGGGGAATATGGCAAATACACTAAAAAGGAAAGAGTGGTAATAAGCAAAGATGTCGCAAAAATGAAAAAAATGTTTGGCGGATTGGAAAATCTTACAAAATCTCCTGACGCGATATTTCTTATAGACACTTCGATTAAAGGTCACAATACCGCCATGAGGGAAGCCATAAGAATGAAAGTTCCGATTATCGGGATTATAGACAGTGATGATAATCCAGATATGATAAATTATCCTATTCCGGCAAACGATCATGCTAAAATGAGTATTGAGTGGATTATTAATAAAATTCAATCAAAATTAGAATAATATGACTAATGATGTTGTAAAACTTCGCGAAATTACTTCTGCTGGCGTAATGGAATGCAAAAAAGCGCTTGAAGATGCCGGCGGAGATTTTGATAAAGCAGTGGCTTTTATTCATGAAAGAGGGCTCACAAAAGCTGAGAAAAAAGGAGAACGCGCGACTGGAGCGGGATTATTGGAATCATATATCCATAATGAAAGAGTGGGCGTTTTGGTTGAACTTCGATGTGAAACTGATTTTGTCGCGAGAAACCCGATGTTCAAAGAATTGGCCCATAATTTGGCGATGCATATCGCGGCAATGAATCCAGTTGATAAAGAAGATTTACTGAAACAAAATTATGTTAAAGATGACTCTTTGACAATAGAATCCTTTATTAAAAGCGTTATTGCAAAAATCGGCGAAAATATCAAGGTTGAAAAATTTTGCCGATATGAAATTTAATGTACAATTTCATCCTTCAAATTATTATAATGTCTAGCTTGGGAATTATTGTTTATCTGTTCGGCAGGGCAATTCCCCGCATAAGCAATATTGAAGAAAATATCACAAAAAATTCTTTTCAGTTTAAGCTTGATAAATTTATAGCCAAAATACCGTTTGATAAAATTGATATTTCTTTCAGTACTTCTATTGAAAAAACTTTAAGGAAAATAAAATTATTATTGATGAAATGGGATAATATTGTAACAAATCATATTGAAAAAATGAGAAAAACCGCAAATGGAAGTTTTGGAGGGGAGAAAAAAGAAGAAAAGCAAAGTTTATTCGTATCTTCAAATGATTCGGGAATTTCAGAGAATAAATCAGAAGCTGAAGTTGTTGATGCGGAAAATAAGTAATTATCCGGCGGTGGCGGAGTGGCCAATCGCATCAGACTGTAAATCTGACGGGCTTGTCCCTGCGTAGGTTCGAATCCTACCCGCCGGACATTATGAATACAAACGAAAAAATCAATTTTATTTCACATTTAACGGAAGAAATTATCACTTCCGAGGATTTGGAATTTTTATTGAAAAGCAATGAGCCGTTAAACCATTATATTGGTTTTGAAATTTCCGGAAAAATCCATTTGGGTACTGGCTTGGTTTGCATGCAAAAAGTGAAAGATTTTGCCGATGCCGGAGTTAAAGTTCATATTTTATTAGCTGATTATCATACATGGATAAATGATAAGCTTGGCGGGGATTTGGAAATAATAAGAAAAGTCGGTGTTGGTTATTTTAAAGAAGCTTTAAGTATTGTTTATAAATGTCTTGGCGGAAATCCCGCTGATTTGAATTTTATTTTGGGATCGGAATTTTATCATAATAATGATTTGTATTGGCAGACGGTTTTAGAGGTGAGTAAAAATACCAGCCTTAGCCGAATGCAAAGGAGTATTTCAATTTTAGGCAGAAAAGAAGGAGAAGGGGTTGATTTTGCAAAATTGATTTATCCAGCAATGCAGGTGGCGGATATTTTTGCCGGTGGATTTCATTTTTCTCATACTGGGCTTGACCAAAGGAAAGCCAATGTGATTGCCCGCGATGTGGCGAAACAATTAAAATTTTCTCCGTTAAAAATAGGGAATGAAATTGTAAAGCCAGTGGCGGTTCATACTCATTTGCTTGCCGGATTGAGTAAACCAACTGTTTGGCCTGTGCCGGAAGATTTTGATAAAAAAGAGCTTCAAACATCGATGAAAATGAGCAAGTCAAAGCCGGATACTTGCGTTTTTATCCACGACAGCGCCGATGAAATAAT
>JBBTRJ010000001.1:0-4491 GCA_038065215.1 Patescibacteria group bacterium | reverse complement strand
AACTTTATAACTTTAAAAACTTGATAAACTAATATATGCAAATGCAGCGTTTTACAATCAAAGCTCAAGAGGCGCTTCAGGGCGCTCAAGATATAGCCGGCCGTGAAAACCACGGCGAGCTTAAGATTATCCATTTATTAATTTCTCTTATTATTGATGAAAGCTCTTTAGTGAGACCGATGGTGGTTAAGGCGGGAATAAATCTTGATATTTTGAGTCAATCTTTGCACGAAGAGCTTAAAAAACAGCCGAAAATTTTTAGCTCGACCAGCGTTGCCCAGCTTTATCTTTCTCAGGAATTGATGCAAATTTTGGATAAATCGGCAAAAATCGCGGCCGTTCAAAAAGATGAATATATTTCTTGCGAACATTTGCTTTTGGCAATTTTGGAAGGCCAGTCCGCGCCAGCGGCTATTTTGGAAAGTTTTGGATTAAAAAGAGAAACAGCTTTGAGAATTTTAGCTCAATTGAGGGGTTCAATGAGAATTACCGATGAAATGCCGGAAAGTAAATTCCAAGTGCTTGAAAAATACGCGATTAATCTTACCGAGCAAGCCCGCAAAAGCAAACTTGATCCCCTAATCGGTCGCGACGAAGAAATTAGAAGGGTAATTCAGATTTTAAGCCGCCGCACAAAAAATAATCCGGTTTTAATCGGCGAACCCGGAGTTGGGAAAACAGCGGTGGTTGAAGGTTTGGCTCAGCGCATTGTTTCCGGCGATGTGCCAGAGCCTTTAAAAAACAAAGAAATCGTAATGCTTGATTTAGGGTCTTTAATCGCCGGCACAAAATTCCGCGGCGAATTTGAAGACCGGCTTAAGGCGTTTATGAAAGAAATCCAGCAATCAGCTGGGAGAATTATCCTTTTTATAGATGAAATTCATATGATTGTCGGCGCCGGAGCCGCTGAAGGTACGGTTGACGCTTCTAATTTATTAAAGCCTGCTTTGGCTCGCGGAGAGCTTAATGCCATTGGCGCGACCACTATCCGCGAATATCAGCGTTATATTGAAAAAGACGCGGCGCTTGAAAGGAGATTTTCGCCGATTATGGTTGAAGAGCCTTCGATTGAAGACAGTGTTTCAATTTTGCGCGGCTTAAAAGGAAAATATGAAACTCATCATGGTTTAAGAATCAGCGATGAGGCGATTGTGTCAGCGGTTAATCTTTCGGCTCGTTATATCAGCGACAGGTTTTTGCCGGACAAGGCGATTGATTTGATTGATGAAGCGGCCGCGGGCAGAAGATTGGAAAGCGAAAGCTTGCCTCGGGAAATCGATAAAATAAGAAGAGAAATTATTCGTTTGGAAATTGAAAAATCCGCTCTTTTAAACGAAACCGGCGGGCTGGCTAATAATACAAAAACAAAAAATCGCCTCAAAGAAGTGGAAGAAGAGCTTTTAAAAATTATAAATTATAATGACGAACTTTCCGCGGCTTGGAGCGGAGAAAAAATAACATTCGAACATTTTAGGAATCTTAGGAAAAAAGCGGAAGATTTGCGCCATGAGGCGGAACTTGCCGAGCGCGAAGGAAATCTTGAAAAAGTGGCAAAAATTATTTATGGCGAACTTCCTCAGGCTGAGAAAGAATATAAAATTTTTGAGAAAAAATTTATCAGCAAAGAATCATCTAATAAAAAAGAGCAAAAAGAAAATGAAAAAGAATTTTTTATAAAAGAAGCGGTTGATGAAGAAGATATTGCTGCGGTGGTTTCGCGCTGGACCGGAATTCCAGTTAATCGGATGTTAGAATCCGAGGCGGAAAAATTATCAAAAATTGAAGAATCGCTTTCTCAAAGAGTTGTCGGGCAGGCAGAGGCGATTAAAGTTATTTCAAATTCTTTACGCCGGGCGCGCGCGGGATTGTCCCATGAAGACAGGCCATTGGGCAGTTTTATGTTTTTAGGGCCGACTGGAGTCGGGAAAACCGAATTAGTAAGGGCTTTGGCGGAGTTTATGTTTAATGACGAAAAATCTTTAGTTAGAGTCGATATGTCGGAATATATGGAGCGCCACAGCGTATCAAGGCTTATCGGCTCTCCTCCGGGTTATGTCGGGCATGAAGAAGGCGGGCAATTAACGGAAATAGTAAGGCACAAGCCGTATAGCTTGATTCTTTTTGATGAGATTGAAAAAGCCCATCCGGAAGTTTTTAATCTTTTGCTTCAGATTTTAGACAATGGCCGGCTCACTGACGGCAAGGGTAAAACAGTCAATTTTAAAAATTCCATAATTATTTTGACTTCCAATGTCGGCAGCGAATATTTTAAAGAAGCGTCAATCTCGAAATTCGGGTTTGAAACAGGAGATCAATCAGAAGAAAAAAAGGAAGAAGAGAATTTTAAAAAAAGAGTGAGAGATGTTTTAAAATCCACTTTCAGGCCGGAATTTTTAAACCGGCTCGATGAAATTATTATTTTTAATCCTTTGACAAAAATTGAGATAGAAAAAATTGTTGATATTCAACTGGAAGCGCTTAAAGAAAAATTGGCAAAACGCGATTTGAAAATTACAATTGATAATTCGCTGAAAAAACATATTATTGAAACAGGTTTTGATCCGGAATACGGCGCCAGGCCGATTAAAAGGATGATTCAAAAAACTATTCTCGATGAATTGGCCAATCGAATAATTAAAGGCGAACTTAAAGATGCTAAAAAAGTTAAAATCGGTTTCAAGGAGTCTGGCATTACAATCAATAAATAAACCAAAATTTGACAAATTAAAGACTATTGTTTATTCTAAAATTAGATTTTTTGAAAAATAATGGCAAAATTAAGCCATTTAAATGATCGAAAAAAAATAAAATAAGGAGAAAAAATATGGAAAATTTAGAAACAAAAAAATTTCAACGCACAAAAGAAAATTTTGCGTGTGAAAATTGCGGTTTGTCAATTGAGGGCAGTGGATACACCAATCATTGCTCAGCTTGTCTTTGGAGCAAGCATGTTGATGTAAATCCGGGTGATCGTCAAGCGGAATGTAAGGGCATGATGGAGCCGATATCTGTTGAATTGAAAAACAGAGAATATGTTATTCTTCATCATTGTGTTAAGTGCGGATTTGAAAAGAAAAATAAAACGTCAAAAGACGATAATTTTGACGCAATTGTTCAAATTTCTAAAAATCCAATAACTCGCTGAAAGGGAGGTGTTTAATGAAAAGAAATAATGAGAATTATGTAAAGCATGATTCAATTCCGCATCTTTGTCATATTGAAATGACATATGCGTGCAATCAAAAATGTATCTTTTGTTATAATCCTGATAAAGCGAAACTCGGCGATTTTTCCGCGATTGATCGGCTCGTCCGTTCGGTTGCGGAAAGCCAAATTCCTCACGTGTATCTGATCGGCGGCGAGCCGAGTTTATTACCCGTGGAGAAGCTCAACGAGTACATTGAGATGCTCTCCGAGCACTCGTCGGCGACCATCGTCACAAACGGTCTCAGGCGGCTTAAGGGCATTTCGAGCAGACTCGCCTGCTTCGGGGTTCCTATCCATGGCGCGAATGCCGAAACTCACGAGTTTCTAAACCAATCTAAGGGAAGTTTCAAAAAAACCATTGAGACAATCAAGCACTATGTAGGCGAAGGCCATGATGTGCGATGTATTCCAGTCTTGACCGGATACAATTACGATCAGATGTACGACATTATCGGTATCGCGGCGAGTCTTGGTATGGAGTCGATATACATCGATCGGTATGAAGACGGTGGCATCGGCGCAGTCAATTCCCGCGGTTATCATTTGAAGCCGACGCGCGATCAGTTTCATATTGCGGTGGGTCAGATCATTCAAGCTAAGCATGATTTTGCGGTTTTTGGAGGGCGGGTTGGATTTGGCACTGCTATTCCATATTGTTTGGATGAACGAATGATCATTGAGGGCATTACATCAAACTGTGGAGTTGGCACATATTTTTGCGCAATCAATCCCAAGGGCGAATTTCGGATGTGCAATCAGTCGCAACTCGTTTTCGGCACCCTGCCTAACGAGCCAATCGAAGTGATCTGGAACAAGCCGACTCTCGACATATTCCGCGATCTTTCGTGGGTTAGTGAACCGTGCAAGTCGTGCGAACTTTTGCTTGATTGTACGGGTGGATGTAAGGTTGATGTAAATTGTTCCAATAAGTTTTGCATTGACTACGCGGTTCGCGGGCTTTCCAAGCCTGTCGCTGAATTAGTGGCAAAGGTAGAACACCGCAAGTCAGATGAAATGTATCCGGTGAATTACCGGATATTCAGGCCGAATCGGTACACGAAACTCACTACGCGGTACTCGGAAAAATTCCTAGTCACTCGTTACCAAACAGTGAAGCTCGACGAAACGGCTTTTGAGATGGCACAAGTCATTCTCCATAAGGTTGTTATCAACGAACAAGCACTTATCGCTTGGTTCGCTGAGCGAGTTGATGAGCGCGAGACACGGCTCTTCGTAAATAAAATGTTTCAAGTGAATGCACTTGATTTAATCGAGGAGGTGAAT